>VGCE01000006.1 GCA_016870155.1 Actinomycetota bacterium
CGGCCGGCGATCTCGGCGGCACGCATGGCGATGTCGAGTGCCTGATGGGCGTGTGCAGGGTCGGTCGTCACGCGGGGGCATGCTACGCGCAAGCGCACGTCGCGCCGCGCTAGCCTTTCCCGCCGTGAGCGAGAGCGTCAACCTGATCTCCCCGCGCGGCTACTGCGCCGGCGTGGACCGCGCCATCGAGACCGTCGACCGGCTGCTCGAGGAGCGCGGCGCGCCCATCTACGTGCGCGGCGAGATCGTGCACAACCAGTACGTGGTGCGCACCCTGGCCGACAAGGGCGCGGTGTTCGTGGAGACCCCCGAAGAGGTTCCCGAGCGCAGCGTGATCGTGCTTTCGGCCCACGGCAGCGCGCCCGACATCTACGAGCGCTGCGCCGCCCGCGAGCTCGAGGTGATCGACGCCACCTGCCCGCTGGTGAGCAAGGTCCACGCCGAGGTGCGCCGCTACGCCGGCAAGGGCGCCACCGTGCTGCTGGTGGGCCACCAGGACCACGACGAGGTCATCGGCACCCGCGGCGAGGCGCCCGACCGGGTGATCGTGGTGGAAGATGTGCAGCAGGCCGAGGTCGTGGAGGTACCCGACCCCGACAACGTGGCGCTCACCACCCAGACCACCCTCTCGCTGGACGACACCGCCGAGATCATCGCGGTGCTCAAGCGCCGCTTCCCCGCGCTGCAGTCACCGGCATCGAGCGACATCTGCTACGCGACGCAGAACCGTCAGGACGCCGTGAAGGCGACGGTGGAGCAGGCCGACGCCGAACTGGTGCTGGTGGTGGGATCGCAGAATTCATCGAATTCGCAGCGCCTGGTGGAGGTTGCCCGGGCCGGTGGCGCGGAGAGCTACCTCATCGACGGCGTGGCCGATCTCGACCCCTCGTGGCTCGACAACCACCCCCGCGTGGCCCTTACCGCTGGGGCGTCCGCTCCCGAGGTGCTGGTGCGCGAGGTGCTGGATTACCTCGAGACCCGTGGTTATTCGCGCAAGGGCAACGAGGTCCCAACGGACGAGGGCGTGGTGTTCGCGCTCCCTCCGCAAGTACGCTAGGCCCATGCGTGGCCACATACTCATCGCGGCGCTCGCCGTGCTGGTGCCCACCGGCACGGCCCTGGCGGGCACGGCCGGCTGCACCGGTGGATCATGCGCGGTGACCCCCGGCGAGGCCACATGGGCCCGGGTGGCCACGGGCGTGCAGGGCGGCATCATCAAGTGGCCGCGCAACTCGCAGGGCGCCGAGCTGCTGCGCGTGGACCTCACCCGCCAGGAGCCCCTCGACGGCACGGCCACGGTGTGCGATGGCCGCCAGGAGGCCGCGGCGCGCTACCGCTGGAAGGACCAGTCGGTGACGTTCCGCAACGTCACGGCGGCAGGCACCGACTGCACCAAGGACGACCCTGTGCGCTTCCGGTGCACCACCACCACCATCCAGGGGCTCGCGCGCGCGCGCGACTGCACCAGCAGCAAGTGGCGCATCCTCACCTGGGGCGGCTACGTGCAGGGCAAGGGCGGGCAGTTCGAGCTGAGCGGCCCGCGCGCCTTCGCGCTGGTCGCGATGGCCCGCTCCGTGCGCTAGCCGGCGCGCTCCGTGCGCGGGCCGGCCCGCTCGGTGCGCCCGGTCCGCTAGCTCCGCAGCAGCAGGGGCCCGTCCACCGCCAAGTCGGACGGAATGCGTCCGTGCAGGTCGGCAGCGTCCTGGGCGAGGCGCGGGTCGATCTCGATCGGGAACGCGCTCGTGCCGTCAGCCCCGCGCGGCACCGTGGCGCCCTCGGCCTCGAGCCATCGGGCGGCGCGATGCACCATCGCCGCGCGGCAGGTGGCCGGTGAGTCCGGCCCGTCGGCGTTCTTCACCGGGGCGAAGCGCTCCTCGCGCGCCATCTCCACGGTGGCCGTGCGCGACGCCAGCGGCAGGGCGTCGAACATGAAGGCCTCGAACTTCACGGCGTTGGGCGCCTGCGGGTCGGGATCGTCCACCGTGGCCACGCGCTTGTCGGCGCGGTGGAAGGGCAGCGGCGCCTGCCCCGTGGCCAGACGCGTGGCGAATGCGCGATCGAGGCAGTGCACGCCGGTGGACCCGGCCCAGTAGAGAAGGTCGCCGGCCTCATCATGCGCGACCTCGAGATCGGCCGGCAGGTCGGTGTACTCCACCAGGGCGGTGCAGCCGTCCACCGATGCCATCACGCCCATGCGCTCCTCGGGCGCCACCTTGGCCACCACCAGCGTGCTCATCTCGGCGCGGGCCAGCAGGTGCGCGCCGATCAGCTCGGGGTCGGCCGGGCGCATGAGCGGGTTGTCCACCTGGAAGGTCATGATCACGTCGATGCCGCGCTCCTCGAGGTCGCCGAGAATCGCCGCATGGCCCATGGCGCGGAAGATGCCGCCGTGGCCGTCGGGCGACAGCGCCAGGCAGTCGGGGCTCTCGCGCAGGATGTCGCCGGTCACCGGATGCACCGCCGGCAGCATGCCCTGCACGAAGGTGGTCACCGACTCGGGCTGCAGCCCGAACAGCATCTGCTGCTCGAGGAACTCGCGCGTCTCGCGGTCATTCACATGGGACGTCATGAGCAGGAACGGCAGGTCGCAGCCGTAGCGGCGGCGCGTGGCCCCCACCCCGGCCGCGTGCACCTCGAACAGCGGGCAGTTGCTCACCGGACCGATGGGGAACATGCCCTTCGGGTGATCGAACCCCAGGCGGGTGCCCTGCCCGCCGGCGAGCAGCACCACGGCCACGCGGCCCTCGCGCAGCGCCTGCTCCCCTGCCTCGAACGCCTCGCGCCGACGCGCCAGGCCGGCATCGTCCACCGGCAGGCGGTCCACCTCGGCGGGGCCGATACTGCCCGTCGCATGCTCGGCGGGCTCGCGCACCAACTCGCGCACCAGCCGCTGCACCAGCGGAAGGTCGATGGATGCCACCTGCAAGAGCAGGGTGTTGGCCTGCTGCTCGGGAAGATCACGGATCGAGTCGGCCAGGCGCTGCTGCCCGGCCGACTCCAGCGCGTCGATCACCGCGTCGCTCACGCGGGCGTGAGGCAGACCTTGACCACGCCCTCTTCGCGCGACTGCATCTTGCGGTAGCCGTCGGCGGCGTCGTCCAGCGACAGCTCGGTGGTGAGCACCGGCGCCGGGTCGAGGCGACCGGCCTTCACCGCGTCGAGCAGCTCGGGGAAGTAAGCCGGCCCCGGCACCAGTCCGCCCGTGATCGTGATGTTGCGCAGGAACTGGTCGAACCAGTTGATCTCGGGCACGTTCTGCATGAAGTGGTCCATGCCGAGGCAGCCGATCGCCCCGCCGGCGCGCACGGTGGCGTGCGCGGCGGCCATCGACGACTTGCCGCTGATGCTGTCGATCACCACGTGGGCGCCCTCGCCATTGGTCATCTCCAGCACCTGCTCGCGGATCTCGTCGGTGTCACGGGAGGTCACCACGCCGGTGGCGCCCAGCTGGCGCGCCACCTCGAGGCGGTCCTCGTGGTGGCCCAACGCGATGATGTTAACGCCGTCCATCGCCTTGGCGCCGTGCACGCCGCACAGGCCCACGGCGCCATCGCCGATCACCACCACGTTGTACCCGGGCTTCATGCCGGCAGTGCGCAGGCCATGCCAGGCCGTGGACATCACGTCCACCAGGGGCAGCATGGTCTTCTGGCGGTCCATCCCCGAGAGCTCCTCGGGCATGGGGATGAGCGTGGTGGATGCCAGCGGCACGCGCACATACTCGCTCTGGCCGCCCTGCACCAGGCCGTCGTGCTGCCACGTGCGCGGTGCCCACCCGAAGAGCGACCAGGAGTTGCACGAGCTGTGCAGGTGCTCCGCACACATGGGGCACGTGCCGTCGAGGATGCTGCACGAGGCCAGCACGCGGTCGCCGGGGCGCAGGTTGGTCACCTCTGCGCCCACCTCCTCCACCGTGCCGATGAACTCGTGGCCAAGGCGCGAGCCGGGCTCGAAGCCAAAGGCCGATCCGGCGTTGAGGATGTGCAGGTCCGATCCGCAGATGCCGGCCATGGTCACCTTCACCAGTGCATCGGTCGGCCGCTCGATCGCGGCGTCCGGCACGTTGTCGACGCGGACGTCCTGGTCACCATGAAAGGTCAGGCCACGCATGTGTGATCTCCCCGGGTAGGCATGCGAACTGCGCCTAGTATCGCCCACGAGCCGCCGCAGGTGGCCTTCTTACGAACCACCCGGAGGATTTCCCGCATGGCCGCCACGCGCGTGTGCTTCGTCTGTCTCGGCAACATCTGCCGCAGCCCCACGGCAGAGGCCATCATGCGCCACCGCCTGCAGTACGACGATCTCGACGTGCACGTGAAGGTGGAGAGCGCGGGCACGGGCGACTGGCACGTAGGGCATCCGCCCGACGAGCGTGCGCGCGAGGAGGCCACCCGCCGGGGCATCGCCATGGAGGGCCTGGCGCAGCAGTTCACGGTGGCCGACTTCGACCGCTTCGACCTCATCCTCGCCATGGACTCCGCCAACCGCGGGGCCCTTCGCCGCATCGCCCCCACGCCCGAAGCCGCGGCCAAGGTGCACATGCTGCGCGAGTGGGACCCCCTGGCGGGCGACGAGCTCGACGTGCCCGACCCGTACTTCGGCGGGTCGCAGGGGTTCGTGGAGGTGTTCGACATGGTCGACCGCTCGGTGACGGGCCTGCTCGACCACATCGGATCCACCCGCGCCGACGGGTGAACGCGGACCTCACCACCGCCATCGAGCAGGCCACCGGGTCGACGGTGGCCACCACCTCGCGGGTGGGAGGTGGCTCTACCAGCACCGGCGTGGCCGTGACGCTCGCCACGGGTGAGCGCCTATTTGCCAAGCACACTTCGGGGGCGCCGCCAGGGCTGTTCCGCGGTGAGGCCGAGGGCCTGGCGTGGCTGGCCGAGCCCGGGTGCGTGCGGGTGCCCGCCATCATCGCGGTGGACGACGACTGGCTGGTGCTCGAGTGGATCGACGAGGGCCCGCGCAGCGCCGCCACCGACGAGGCCCTTGGCCGCGGCATCGCCCGCATGCACCGCGCAGGCGCCGACGCCTTCGGCACCCCGTGGCCGGGCTTCGCCGGGTCGGTGTCGGTGCCCAACGGCCCGCGCGACGACTGGCCCACGTTCCTGGCCGAGCAGCGCCTCATCCCCATCGCGAAGGCCGCCCGCCTTCCTGCGGACATGATGCGCCGCCTCGATGCCGTGATCGCCCGCCTGCCCAACCTGCTGGGCCCGCCCGAACCACCGAGCCGCTTGCATGGCGACCTCTGGGCCGGCAACCACATGACCGATGCGGAGGGCCGCCCGGTGCTCATCGACTGCGACCCCTACGGAGGCCACCGCGAGATCGATATCGGGATGATGCTGCTGTTCGGGGGCTTCGGCGACCGGGTGATCGCCGCCTACGACGAGGAGTTTCCGCTCGCCCCGGGCTGGCAGGACCGCGTGGAGATCAACCAGCTCCTTCCGTTGCTGGTGCACTGCGCCATGCTGGGAAGCGGATGGTTCGCGCGAACGAACGCAGTGCTACGAAGCATCTCGTAGCGCCCGGCGGGTGATGGGCCCCCCCGGGCGCTACTGCAGCCCCACGCGCTCAAGCACCTCGGCGGGGTCCATCACGAGGCCCACGTAGAACGGCCCGAACTCGCCGAACCGCGTGGAGACCTCGTCGAAGCGCATCTCGTAGACGATCTCCTTGAGGGCGGCGAGGTCGTCGCTGAACAGCGTAACGCCCCACTCCCAGTCGTCGAGGCCGGTCGATCCGGTGATGAGCTGGGTCACGCGGCCGGCGAACTTCCGGCCCAGCGTGCCATGGCCCATCATCAGGGCCCTGCGCTCATCGAACGACAGGGCGTACCAGTTGTCGTCGCCCTCGCGGCGCTTGCTCATGGGGTAGAAGCACAGGAGCTTTCGCACGGGCAGGTCGGGGTGAACGCGCATCTCGCGGTAGTGGGCGATGCGCTCGCTCCACTCGGCGAGCTTGGCATCCACGTCGTCCTCGCCGAGCTCCACCAGGCGGGCGCGTTCGTCGGCCTCGGTGGCGCGGTACTCGCTCTCCTCGGTGATGGAGAGGTAGGAGTAGACGACCTCCACGGGGCCTGAGGTAACGCCCTTCACGGCGACGTCGAGGTGGTGCAGGTCTGGCGCCACCAGCATGAGGCCGAAGTCGGCGCGGCCACCCAGCACCGAGAAGGCGCGCACCTGGTTGTGGGGGGCGGCCTCGGTGAACGACCTGAGCGCGGCCTGGATGGGCAGGCCGGTGCCCTCGTCGGGCTTCGCGCGCAGCATGAGGTGCGCCACGCCCCAGCCGCTGCTGGGCATCACGGGTTCGTGCGGGGTACTCACGCCGGTGACGCTAGCGCAGCCCCGCCCGCTACCGTGGCCGCATGAGCGATGCCGAGACCTTCGACCCCGGCGGCAGGTTCCGCGCCGAGGTGGCCGCATCGCGCATAGTCGACCCCCTGCCGGGGCTCCGGGTGCTGGCCGATGAGCTCGGCGTGCCGGTGGCTGACGTAGTGCATCACGCGCTGGTGCGGTGGTCGTCGGCGGGCTCCGAGGCCCTGCTGGCCGCCCCGCCCGAGATGCTGGTGGCGCTTCGCGAGGCGGCCGACGCCGGAGACATCGACCGCGTGCGGGGAATCGTGGCTGCCCTTCTCGCCGGCTGGGACGGCTGACGCCGAGGCGGACGGCGAGGCGGACGGCGGCGGGGCGGCGACTCAGGTGCGCGCGAGCGGGATCGCCTGGCGGAACCGGAAGACGTCGTCGGGGTCGAACCGGCGGCGGGTGTGGATAAGCCGGTCGAGGTTGCGCCCGTAGTAGACGCCCGGCCGGTTTCGCTGGTCGGAGTCGATGTAGTTGACGTACTTCTGGCCGCACACGTGCGGCGCCAGGGCCTTCTCGAACCGGCGCAGCCACTGCACTGCGGCCTCCTGCTGCTGGGGCTGCGGCCAGTAGGCCTCGTACTGCATGGAGAACCGCATGTCGCGGTGGGCGAACGCCGTGGCCGTGGCGGGCACGCGATTGATGGCGGCGCCGTAGGAGTCGAGGATCATCTGGCCGGTGCCCATCTGCGCCTGGCGCTCGGCCACGTAGTCGCGGATGACCTCCGCACCCGCGCGGCTGAACGACGTGCTCGCCTTCACATAGTCGGACTTCCCCCAGTGGGCCGTGCCGCGGATCTGCCCCGTGGGGTTCGCCCGCTGGCGCGCGCACTGCTCAGCCGCCTGCGCGGTGCACTGCGCCCAGTACTGGATGAGCGATGCGTATGAGGCCGGGGTGATCACGCGGTTGCGCGGGGTGACCCGGGCGAGCAGCGGGGCGAGCACGGCGTCGAGCTGCGCCTGACTGCCGATGAACTGCCCCGACACCTCGCAGGTGGGGTCTGCACCGCCCTTGTTGGTGATGGACGTGCACAGGCTGAACAGGCCGTCGTCGGCCTGCCAGCACCAGTCCTGCCACGCGAGGATGACGTCCGGGCACTCGGCCCACGGGAAGGTCATCACGAAGTGCATGGCGGGCTCGGCGGGGTGCACCGCGATGTCGTACGAGGCGATGATGCCGAAGTTGCCGCCCCCTCCCCCGCGGCATGCCCAGAACAGGTCGCGCTCGGAGCCCGGGCCCACCGAGCGCACCCGGCCGTCGGCCGTGACGATGCGCAGGCCCAGCACGTTGTCGGACAACGTGCCCCACTTGCGGGCCACCCAGCCGAGGCCGCCGCCCTGCGCCAGCCCGCCCACCGACACCGTGGGGCAGGTGCCGCCGGGAATCGTGAGGCCGAGCGGCGCGAGCTGGTGGTAGGTGACGCCCAGCGCCGCGCCACCGCCGATGCGCGCGTAGGGCACGCGGCCCGACTTCGGCACCACGTGCGAGAGGTTGGTGAGGTCGACGATGAGGCCGTCGTTCACCGTGGAGTAGCCCTGGTACGAGTGCCCGCCGGCGCGCGCGGTGATGATGATGTCGTTGCGGGCAGCCCACCGCACGGCCTGCTGCACGTCGCGCTCATCAATGGCGTAGAGCACCGCCAGCGGCCTGCGGCCGTCGAAGCGCGGGTTGAAGATCTGCGCCGCGATGCCCAGCGTGGCGTCGGCCCGGGTGACCATATGCCCGCGAGTGACGGCGCGAAGCTCGCGCACCAGGCGCGAGTCGCCGGACGCCCTGCGCGCGGCGGCCACCGACCACGACGGCAGCGCCACGGCCCCGGCCGCTGCGGCGGCGCCGAGCAGAAGGGTGCGGCGCGTGACGGGGGTGGCGTGGGAGGTGGGTGTCTCCATGACGCGAGATTACCCCGTGATGCGCCGCACCATCTGGTTGGTGACCACGTAGACGTTGCCCGCGCGGTCCTCGCCGAACGAGGTGACGCCGGGAATGCGACCGATGCGGCCGGTGATCTCCTCAGGTGCCCCCGGCGCCTTGGCATCGATGGTCCACGCGCGCCCGGTGCACCAGTCGGCGTACACGTACTTGCCTGCCAGCGACGGCGCACCCGGCCCGCGCACCACGTAGCCACCTGCCACCGAGCAGTTGCCGCCCTCGTGCGGGTACTCGGCCACGGGGTCGGTCTCGCGGGCACCGCGCGGGCCGCCCTTGAGGTCTTGCGTGCCCTCGCGCTTGCTCCAGCCGAAGTCGAGTCCCGCCTGGCCCTTGCGCGCCACGTCGATCTCTTCGCGCTCGTTCTGGCCGACGTCCCCCATCCACAGGTCGCCGGTGTCGCGGTCGAACGCCATGCGCCACGGGTTGCGCAGGCCGAGCGCCCAGATCTCGGGGCGCGCCCCGGCCTGGCCGGCGAAGGGGTTGCCGTCCGGTACGGCGTAGCCCCTGCCCCCCTCGCGCCTGGAGGGGTCGATGCGCAGCACCTTGCCGAGCAGGCTGCCGAGGTCCTGCGCGCTGTTGAAGGGGTCCTTCTGGCCGCCGCCGTCGCCCAGCGCGATGTAGAGCATGCCGTCGGGGCCGAAGGCCAGCGCGCCACCGTTGTGGTTGCTGAAGGGCTGGGCCTGCGACAGCACCACGCGCGCCGTGCGCGTGGACACCCTACGGGCGCCCGGACGCGTGCGGAACTCCACCACGCGGGTGTCGCCGCGGAGGTTCGTGTAGTCGACGTAGAAGCGCCCCGACGTGGCGAAGTCGGGCGCGAAGGCCACGCCGAGCAGGCCCTGCTCCAGGCCTTCCGGCCCCACGCGGTCGCGGATGTCCAGCCAGGGCGCCCCGGGCTTTCCGCCACGGCCGATGGGCCGCACCACGCCGTCGCGCTCCACCACCAGCAGGCGCGATTCACCCGGTGCCTGCACCACGCCGAGCGCCGACCCGAAGCCCGAGCCCACCAGCTGCAGGCCCAGCCCGGTGGCCGCCGATGCGCCCACCGCGGCCGACAGAGCGCAGGCAGAGCCCACGGCGACGATGCTGGCCTTACACCTCATGGCCTGACGGTATCCCACCCGGGGACCGTCGGCGGCGGAGATGGTGCTAGTTGACCTCGGCCGGCTCGATGACCGGCTGCACCACCCTGCTCACCGTGACCGGCAGCAACCGCACGAAGGCGTTGAGCTCGGGCACCGATGCGCCGTCCCGGATGCCGTTCACGAGCCTCAGCAGCACGGCGACCTCGCGCGGCCCGAGATCGGCCATCACCGGGTCGAGCGCCTCGACGAGCTTGGCCTTCATCGCGGGGTCGATCCCGGCGAGAGCGGATTCCAGATCAGGCGGAAGAGCATCTGACATGCAGCCATTCTACCCCACATGCGGCCCGCTCCCGGCGGACGGGTCGGTGCATGACCCGCCACATGCCGCATACAGGCGCCGCATGCGGGTGATGACCGACTGGTGCGCTTCGGAGGGGATGCGCCCTCCAGCCGACAGCGCGGCGTGCAGCGCTGTGGACACCCGTTCGAGCGCATCGGCGGCGCCGGACGGCCCCGCGCGCATGCCCGCGGCGGCCATGGGCGCGAGTACCTCGCGGTCGAGGCGGCCGGGCACCATGTCGGGAAGGAAGAAGCCATCGCGCAGCACCGGGCCGGAATCGCGATCGTCGATGAGGCATAGGAGCGGGGCCACCCGGCCACCGTCGCGGGCCACGGCGATGATCACCTGCTGCTGGCGAGAGGTCGCATCAACCGGGGTGCTCCATGCGGCGGCAAGGCGCGGGTAGGCGAGGGCACGCGCGGCAGGCGACGACGCGCGCGCGCCGCCGGCTGCCGCGCGTGCGTGGCAGGCGAGGCGCCCGCCGAGCACGGTGCCGCATGCCACGAGCAGATCGTCGCACGCGACGCCCCCCGCCACGCGAAGCCCATCGATGAGCCTGCCCATGACCGGATCGGGCAGCAACATCGCGACCTCCTCGATTGCGATCTCCATCAGGTGGGCGCGCCCCAGGCCCATGACCTCGTCGGCCAGGGCGCCGGGCCGGGCGATCCACCCGCGCGGCCCCGGCGTGCGTGCCGCAAACCGGCGCAGCGCCGCGTCGCCGTCGAGCTGCGCGCCGAGGTCGTCGAGGCACTCACGCACCGGCGCGCACTGCGGGGTCCACGATCGCGCCAAGCCTTCCTCCACCGCCCGTCGGGCGGCCACCTCATCGCCACCGTCGAGGAACGCCAGCGCGCGGTGATAACTGGCCAGCGGGCCACGTTCGCGCGGCCCTGCAGGGCCTGGCCGCGACGGCTCGGGGCGACGGGATGAGGACACCCTCCCGACGCTAGGCGCCACGCGCGCGCACGTTGCGCGCGCATCGTGCCGATCTAGTTGCGGACCTGCACCGGGGTTCCACCGCGCACCAGGCGCGTGAGGCGCTGGATGTCGGCGTTGCGCATGCGGATGCAGCCATGGCTCACGGCCTTGCCGATGAGCTCCGGCTTGCTGGTGCCGTGGATGGCCACCCGGCCGTTACCCCCGGCGTATTCTGCAGCACGTTCGGGAACGCCGTGAGCGGCATGACGATGGGCCCGAGGAAGGCCTTCGGATCGCCGGCGGGGATCACCTCGGCCACGGCGAAGTTGCCGACCGGCGCGGGCGTCTCGGGCTCGCCGACCGCCACGGGGAACGACCGGATCTTGCGCCCATTCCGGTACAGGTACAGCTTGCGGTCGCCCACGTCGATCACCACGCGAAGCGTGATGGGGCCGAACACCATGTCGGCGGCGCGCACCCACGCCGTGCTGCCGTTGGGCCGCACGGGCAAGAGCACCTTCACCCAGCGCACGCCGGCCACCACCTTCACGCCGCGCACCTGCAGCCACACGGGACCTGCGCCGAGGGGAGCGATGGGCTGCAGACGGCGCAGCGCCTTGCCGCCGGGCGAGGGGTTGGCGCGCGCCGTGGCCACCACCAGCAACCTGCCGGCCCACGAGACCTTCGGGTCCGGCGGGGCCACGGGCGAGGGCGGGGCAACGGGCTTGGCCGGGGTGGTGGGGGTGGGAGCGGGGGCCGGCGCAGGCGTCGGCGCGGTGGGCGTGGTGGGCGTGGTGGACACCGGGTCCTGCGCCGCGGCCACCTGCGCGCCCATCAGGAGCGCGCCCAGGGCGGCAGTCATCCGTCGCATGGTCGGAGAGATATCCCAGCCTGCGACCAGCGACGCATTGGGGGTGCCGCCGCGCCATGCCATCATCCGGACAATGAACCTTTCCTGGAGTGGCCTCGCGCTCCCCGCCGCCACGGGCTTCTTCCAGCAGATCGGCGACTGGGCCGCCGAGTACGGCTACCTGGCCATCTTCCTCGTGGTCGCCGGCGACGGCATCTTCCCCATCCTTCCCGGTGAGACGTCCATCGTGGCGGGCGCGGTATTCGCCGCCGAGGGCGATCTCACGCTGTGGGGCGTGGTCGTGGTGGGAGCCGTGGGAGCAGTGGTGGGCGACTCCATCGCCTACTGGGCGGGGCGCGGCGGCGCGCCGTGGATACGCCGCGCCGTCACGCGCATGGCGGGCGAGCACCGCACGCATGCCGCCGAGCGCATGGTGAAGCGCCACGGACCGGCCCTGGTGTTCACCGGGCGCTTCCTCCCGGGCATCCGCATCGGCATCAACATGGCCTGCGGCGCCGGGCAGATGTCATATCGCCGATTCCTGCTGTTCGACATCGGGGGGGCCATCTGCTGGTCGCTGCAGGCGGCGCTCATCGGCTACTTCGCGGGCAAGGCATTCGCCAACCAGATCTGGGTTGCGCTGGTGGTGGCCCTGGGCGTGGCAGCCCTGGTGGCGCTGTTCGTGATAATCCGCGAACGGCGCATGGTGGCCCGGGAAGATGCCCTCGAGGCCGCGGAGGATCGCGCCGCCGCACTCTCCCCCGACCCCGCCAATGCCACGTCGAAGGAGAATGCGTGACCCGCCGTCAGGTCGTTCGCCGGGCCGCCCGCGCCATCGCCGTCGGTTCGGCGCTCGCCACCTGCGCCCTCGTCGCAGCGCCGGCGGTGGCCGACGGCGGGCGCACCGCGGGGCCCGGGTCGGCGCTGCTGGCTGGCGCGTGGAGCGGCACTGCGAGCAGCACGAGCGACGCCGACTTCACCTTCCCGCTGAAGACCACCATGAGCGTGGCCGCAACGGGCCGCCCCGCGGGCACGGTCGACCTCGGTGCCCCGGTGAACTGCCTCGGTACATGGACCCCGGTGTCCACCACGGGGCGCGTGACCACCTTCGCGGAGGACATCACCAGCAAGGTGCCCGGCGGCGACTGCATCATGGGCGGCACGGTGCGCCTGTCCCCGGCCGGCGGCGGCCGCCTGCGCTACGTGTGGACCAAGGGCGATGACGACGGCAGCGTGGCCTACCTCGATCCGGTGGGCGTGTCGGGGGCGTGGACGGGAACCCTCACGCAGGCGGGGCTGGGCAGGGTGCCCATGCGGCTTCGCGTGGTGGGCGTGAGCGCCGGCCAGATGCACGGCATGTCGTACTACGACGCGCCGCTCTCGTGCAGCGGACGGCTTGAGCCACAGGGCAGCGGATCGCAGCGGCGCGCGGTGTTGCGCGAGGTGATAACCCGCAGCGCGAGCAGCGTGTGCGTGGGCATCGGCACGATGACGGTCTCAATGCGATCCGACGGGCGCCTCTCGTATCGTTGGGAGGGCGGGGGCGTAATATCGACCGCGACGCTGAGGAGGGCCGGGTAGGCATGGGCACGCGCATTGACATCGACGGCCGATCGCTGGCCGGGCGCATGCACGAGGTAGCGGCGGCTGATGAGGCCGTGCTGGTGATCGGCCGCCCCGTGTGCCCCGCGTGCCAGGTGACCGGCGCCGGGCTCGAGGCCCTGGCGGACGCCCGGCCGCGGCTGCTCATGGCGTTCGTGGAGATGTGGGGCCCAGAGGACTGGCGCGCCCGCGGCGAGGACGGCTGGCCCGATGGCGTGAGCGTGAGCCCGTCGGCCGTGCCCGCCACGGTGCTCATGCGCCGCGGCGAGGTGGTGGCCAAGCGCTTCGGCGCCGTTCCGGCCCACGACCTGGACCGCTGGATGGACGACCACTTCGGCCCCGCCCATGCGCCTGTGCCCGAGGGCATCACCGCCGCCGAGCAGGAGGTGCTCGACCGCACCGCGGCCCGCCGGGCGCAGCACGACGCCGTGAAGGGGCGCTGAGCGCGCCCACCATATGGGTGCTCGGGGATCAGCTTGATCCCGCGGGCCCGGCGTTCCGGGGCCACCGCCCGGGCGAGGCCCGGGTGCTGATGATCGAGAGCGACCACGCCATCGGTCGCCTCCCCTACAACCGCGAGCGGCGCGTGCTGGTGATCGGCGGAATGCGGCGGCTGGCCGACCGGCTGCGCCGCGACGGCTGGGCCGTTGAGCTGCGCCGCGCGCCCACGCTGTTCGCGGGCGTGATGGCCCACGCGAAGCAGGAGCAACCCGATCGCCTGGTGGTGGCCCACCCCACATCGCGCAGTGGCCTGGCGCTGGTGCAGCGCCTGCGCGACGCCCTGCCCGTGCCCGTGGAGATGCGCGAGCCCGTGGGGTTCATCACGCGGCCGGGGGAGCTCGACGAGATCCTGGGTAAGCGCGCGCCGCGCATGGACAGCTTCTACCGCGACATGCGCCGGCGGCTCGACATCCTCGTGGACGCCGACGGCCAGCCGGTGGGCGGCGCGTGGAGCATGGACAAGGAGAACCGCAAGCCGCCGCCGCGCACGCGCGACCTGGGGGTGCCGGCGCCGTGGCTGCCGCCCGCCGACGACCCGCTCGACGTCGCGCTTCGACGCGAGTTCGCCGCGCTGCCCGAGACCGGCGAGGGCGGCGAGCGCGTGATGGCGGCCGATGCGGATGAGGCCGAGGCGGCCCTTGACCGCTTCATCGACGCCCGCCTCGCCGGCTTCGGGCCATACGAGGACGCCATGATGGACGACGACTGGGCCATGGCGCACTCGCTGCTCTCGGGCCCCCTCAACCTGGGCCTGCTCTCGCCCGAGCGCGTGGCCCGGCGGGTGGCGGACGCCCTGGGCGACGGCGCTCCCATCGCGTCGGTGGAGGGCTTCGTGCGCCAGGTGATCGGCTGGCGCGAGTACGTATGGGGCTGGTACTGGAAGCGCACCTGGCGTGACGCCAATGCGCTTGATGCCGAGGCGCCCGTGCCCGCAGCGCTGTGGGGCGGCACCACGCGCATGCGGTGCGTGCAGGTGGCCATGGACGGCATTCACCGGCGCGGGTACTCGCATCACATCCAGCGGCTCATGGTGCTGGGCACCCTCATGCTGCTGCGCGGCACCCAGCCGTGGGATGCCACCCGGTGGTTCCGGGCGGCGCACGTGGATGGATCAGCCTGGGTGATGGCCCCCAACGTGATCGGCATGGCGCTGTACGCCGACGGCGGATCGATGATGACCAAGCCCTACGCCGCCAGCGGCGCATATATCAACCGCATGAGCAACCACTGCCGCTCGTGCCCCTACAACCCGAAGTCGGCCACGGGGGCCGATGCCTGCCCCTTCACCACCCTCTACTGGGACTTCCTCGACCGGCACCGGGAGAGGCTCGGGCAGAACCCCCGCATGTCGCTGTCGATGCGAAACCTCGAGAAGCGGCAGGACATGCCGGCCATCCGCGCCCGCGCGCGCGAGGTGATGGCCGCCCTCGACACGGGAGTGGACTGATGGCCGACCAGCCCAAGCGCCGCGGGCGCATCACCACCCGGGGCCCGGGGGCCGAGCGCGTGCGCGACGCCGACCTGGCGCTGCTGCAGGGCCCCGAGCCCGACTTCGTGTCCACCGACCCATGGCGCGCGCTGCGCATACTCGGCGAGTTCGTGGAGGGCTTCGACCTGCTGGCGCGCGTGGGCCCGGCCGTATGCGTTTTCGGATCGGCCCGCACGCCACCCGACGACCCCGACTACGCCGCGGCCGTGGAGATCGGCCGGCTGCTGGCCCGCGAGGGCCGGGCGGTCATCACCGGCGGCGGCCCCGGGCTCATGGAGGCCGCCAACAAGGGCGCGGCCGAGGGCGGCGGGCTCTCGGTGGGCCTCAACATCGAGCTGCCCCACGAGCAGTACCGCAACCCCTACGTGAACCTGGGCGTGGACTTCCGGTACTTCTTCGTGCGCAAGACGATGTTCATCAAGTACTCCGAGGCCTTCGTGGTGATGCCCGGCGGCTTCGGCACCCTCGACGAGCTGTTCGAGGCCCTGGTGCTCATCCAGACCGGCAAGGTGCGCGACTTCCCGCTGGTGCTCTACCGCAGCGCCCACTGGACGGGCCTCATCGACTGGATGCGCGAGACCACCCTGGGTGAGGGATGGGTGGACGAGGCCGACCTCGACCGGATCCTGCTTGCCGACACGCCCGAGGAGGTCGTGCGCCTGGCAAAGGGGGGCGCGGGCTAGGGGTCGGGCCCGAGTGGGTGAAGGGCCGGGGGCCCTGCCCTACCGCGGCGCCGGGGTACGCACCGGCACGCTCACCGATTCCAGCGTCGATCCGTCACGGCGCACCGCGCGCACGTCGATGGCGGCGGGCGAGGCGTCCACCTCGAGGAAGTGGTGCTCGGGCGCGCACTTCTTGAGGCCCGCCGGCAGGCGCACGCAGGGGTACACCTGCGCCCCGCCGCCTCCCGACACGATGTAGGTGACGCCGCCGGTCACGATGCGCTCGTACGAGTGGTTGTGCCCGCTCAGCACCAGCGACACGCCGTGCTTGCGGAACAACGGCACCATCAGCCGCTGCTGGGTGGTGCTGGGCTCGTGCAGCCCCGCGGTGTAGGGCGGCTGGTGGATGGTGACGATGCGCACGGGTTCGCTCGTGCGCTCGAGGGTGCGGCGCAGGAACGCCAGCTGGGCCGATGACGACGGCTGGTTGCCGTCAAGCACGATCACCCGCACCGGCCCCTGCGTGAACGAGTACCAGCGCCGGGGGCTGGCCAGCCGGGTGGCCGTGGAGTTGCCGCCGAGGTCGTGGTTGCCCCAGGTGGCGCGCCACGGCAGGCCGGCTGCCAGCAGGCAGGCCTCGGGGCGGTCGAAGCTGGCGCGGGTGGCGGTGCCGTCCGGCGAGTAGAAGTTGTCGCCCGTGGTGAGGATGAACGACGCCGGGGTGGCCGCGTGGCTGGCGCACATGCCCTTGGTGACGGCCGCCTGTGCGCTGCTGCCGGTTCCCCAGTCGCCCTTCACGAGGAACCTGACCGAGCCGGCGGATGACGTGCCCGGGGAGGCGGCCGCGCCACCGGGCGATTGCGACGACGCCAGGGCGGTTCCGCCGAGGCCGAGGCCCAGGGCACCGGCGGTGATGCCGGCGATGCCCAGGGTGGCGACGGTGCCCAAGGTGGCGATGCCAGAATTGGTCGTGCCGCAGGTGGTGGTGCCTGCGGTCGCGTGCCCGCGTGGGCGGGAACGACGGGCTGCGTTCGGGCGATTCATGGGCGTCATGCTTGCACCGCCTGCGGCGTCACCGGCCCGTGCGGGGTCTGGCACGAGCGTCGGTGACCGGGCACAGAGCGCTGTTATAGTCTCGTGCCTGCCGCGGCCGGGTGGGGCGCACTGCGCTCACTCGGCCATTACATGCGGCCAGCCAGACGAGCATCGCACGACCAACACCGGAGGACCGGCGATCACCGCGTATCAGATCATGATCATCCTCAACCCTGAGGCTGACGGGGAGCAACAGGCCGAGGTCATCTCGCGTGTGCGCTCGCTCATCGAGGATGGCGGCGGCACGGTCGACGACGTCGCCGAGTGGGGACGCCGCAAGATCGCCTACCCGGTGCGCAAGCAGGCCGACGGCGTGTACGTGGTGGTCACCTGCCAGACCTCGCCCGAGGTGCTCGACGAGATCAGCCGCGTGCTCGCCATCACGAAGGACGTCGTGCTGCGCGCCATGCCGTTCCGCCTCACCGAGGCCGAGCTGGCGACGGTGCAGGCCAACGGCGTGCCGGAGCCCATCGACGAGCGTCCGGAGCGCGAGGAGCGCCCGCGCGGCGGTCGTCGCGGGGGCCCGGGTGGCGGCGGCCGCCGGCGCGACCGCTAGTCGCGCAACCCCTTCCGAGGAGCTCAAGTGCCCGCCGATCTCAACCGCGTGACCCTCATCGGTCGCCTCACCCGTGACCCCGAGCTGCGCCACCTGCGCTCGGGCGATGCCGTGGCGTCGCTGCGCATCGCCGTCAACGGCCGTGCCCGCGACGAGGGCGGCCAATGGGTGGACAAGCCCAACTTCTTCGACGTCAGCGTGTTCGGCCGCCAGGCCGAGACCGTGGCCAACTACATGGCCAAGGGCCGCCGCATCGGCATCGACGGCCGCCTGCAATGGCGCGAGTGGGAGGCCCAGGACGGCGCGAAGCGCCAGAGCGTCGACGTGGTGGCCAACGACGTCTTCTTCCTCGACAGCCGCGATGGCGGCGAGGGTGGCGGTGTTGGCGGTGGGTGGCAGGCGCAGGCCGCGCCCGTGAGCCCCGGCGGCGACCTGCCCGTGGACACCAGCGACCTTTCCGCACCGGCCCCGGATCCCGCCGGGGACGACGACATCCCGTTCTAGGAACTCACTGATGCAGGCGATCCTCATCGAAGACGTCAAGGGCCTCGGCCACGCCGGGTCCGTGGTCAACGTGGCGCGTGGCTACATGCGCAACTACCTCGAGCCCCGCGGGCTGGCCGAGTCGGCCACCCCGGCGCGCATCGCCGAGGTGCAGCGCACCCATGAGCAGCGCGCGGCCGCCCGCGAGAAGAAGCTCGCGGAGGACCGCGAGCTGGTCGACCTGCTCGGCCGCACGATCCTCACGCTCAAGGCCAAGGCCGGGGGCGACGGCCGCCTGTTCGGGTCCATCACCTCGGGTGACGTCTCCGACGCCATCTTCGAGGCGCGCGATGTGCGCATCGACCGGCGCCACATCACGGTCGACCCGCCCATCCGCACCACGGGCACCTACGAGGTTCCGGTCGACCTCGGCGAGGCCGGCGTGGCGGAGGTCAAGACGATCGTCTCCCCGCTGCTCGACGAATGAGCTCTGAGGCCGGAGCGGTCGCCCGCCGTCAGGCGGCGCCTCCCGCACCGGTTGGCGGCGGGCACATTCCCCCGCCCCAGAACGTCGAGGCCGAAGAGCTGCTGCTGGCCTCGCTCATCGATGGCTCGCAGAACAACATCGCCGAGGCCATGGCGCTCGTCTCGCACGAGGACTTCTACCGCGAGGGCCACCGGCGCATCTTCACTGCAATCACCGAGCTCTTCGGCGTGTGCGAGCCCATCGAGCCCATCACGGTGATCGAGCAGCTCACCAAGACGGGCGACCTCGACATGGCGGGCGGGCGCGACGCCGTGCTCGACCTCATGACCACGCCCTACATCGCGGCGTCGTACCGCTCGTACGCCGAGATCGTCCGCGACACCGCCACCCAGCGGCGGCTGCTGCAGGTGGGCCAGGAGATCGAGGTGCTGGTGGCCGAGCGCGAGGGCGAGACCACCGACATGGTGCAGCGCGCCGAGGACCTCATCTACGACCTCTCGCAGAAGCGCACGCGCGGCGACTTCGTGGGCACCGACGCCCTGGTCATGAGCAGCATGGAGCGCCTGGTGGCCGCCAGCGAGCACGGCTCCGAAGTCACGGGTCTCCCCACCGGCTTCGAGGACCTCGACCGCCTCACCGGCGGGTTCCGGGCGTCGAACCTCATCGTCATCGCCGCGCGGCCCTCCATGGGCAAGACGGCCCTGGCGCTGTGCATGGCCGAGCACGTGGCCCTCACCGAGGAGCAGACCGTCGCCATCTTCAGCCTCGAGATGAGCGGCGAGGAGCTCACCCAGCGCATGCTGTGCTCGGTGGCCATGGTGGATGCCTCGCGCATGCGCAGCGGGCGGCTGTCGGCCGACGACTGGCCGCGGGTGAGCCAGGCCGCCGACCGGCTGTCGAAGGCGCCGATCTTCATCGACGACTCCGAGGGCATGACCGTCACCGAGATGCGCACCAAGGCCCGCCGCCTCAAGGCGCGCGAGGGCCTGGGCCTGGTGGTGGTCGACTACATCCAGCTCATGGAGGGCTCTCCCCTCCTGCGCCGGCGCGATGAGAACCGCGTGCAGGAGATCTCGGCCATCTCGCGTGGCCTCAAGATGATGGCCCGCGACCTGGACGTGCCCATCATCGTGGTGTCGCAGCTCAACCGATCGCCCGACGCCCGCACCGACAAGCGCCCCTTGCTCTCCGACCTTCGCGAGTCGGGCGCCATCGAGCAGGACGCCGACATGGTGCTGCTCATCTACCGCGACGACTACTACGAGACCGATAGCGAGAGCAAGGGCATCGCCGAGGTCAACGTGGCCAAGCACCGAAACGGTCCCACCGACCGCGTGAAGCTCGCCTTCATGGGCACGTACGCCAAGTTCGGCAGCCTGGCGTCAGACCACGACGGGCGGTAGGCGGGGGACTATCATCCCCGAAGGTCTCGGCCCGCGTTTCCGCGGGTCGCGTCATGCAGGGACACGACAGGCGAAGGACGCGCATGCCGGCGACGGTGGTGATCGGCGCCCAGTGGGGCGATGAGGGCAAGGGCAAGGTGGTGGACCTGCTCGCCGAGCGCAGCGACGTGGTCGCGCGCTACCAGGGCGGCAACAACGCGGGGCACACGATCGTGGCCGGCGACCAGAGCTACGCGCTGCACCTGATCCCCAGCGGAATCCTCTACCCCGACACGCTGTGCATCATCGGCAACGGGGTGGTGGTGGATCCCTTCGTGCTCGTCAAGGAACTCGACCAGCTCGAGAATCGCAGCGTGGACACCTCGAACCTGCGCATCTCGGGCGCCGCGCACCTGATCATGCCGTACCACGTGCAGCTGGACACCCAGAGCGAGATCCGCCTGGGCAAGCTCTCCATCGGCACCACGCGGCGCGGCATCGGGCCCGCGTACATGGACAAGGCCGCGCGCATAGGAATCCGCGTGCAGGATCTTCTCGACCCCAGCATCCTGCGCCGCAAGGTGGCGATCGCGCTGGAGTGGAAGAACGAGACGCTCGAGAAGATCTACGGCGAGCCGCCGCTCGATGCCGATGCCGTGGTGGACGAGGTGCTGGCCGTGGCGCCGCGCATCCAGCCGTACATCGCCGACACCTCGCTGATCCTCGACACCGCGATACGCGATGGCCAGACGGTGCTGTTCGAGGGGGCGCAAGGCACGCTGCTCGACATCGACCACGGCACCTATCCGTTCGTGACCAGCAGCAACCCCACGGCCGGCGCGGCCTGCACCGGAACCGGCGTGGGCCCCACGCGCATCGACCATGTGCTGGGCATCACCAAGGCCTACACCACCCGCGTGGGCGAGGGGCCCTTCCCCACAGAGATCGACGACGCCGCAGCTCGGCACATGGCCGAGGTGGGCCACGAGGTCGGCACCACCACGGGCCGGGCCCGCCGCTGCGGCTGGCTCGACCTGGTGGCGCTGCGCTACGCGGTGCGGGTGAGCGGCATGACGCAGCTCGGGCTCACCAAGCTCGACGTGCTCTCGGGGCTCTCCGAGGTGAAGCTCTGCACGGCCTACACCAAGCCGGACGGCACCGAGACCGCCGACTTCCCCTGGCACCAGAGCGACTTCCACGGGTGCACCCCGGTGTACGAGGCGCTCGAGGGCTGGGACGACGACATCGTGGGTGTCACCAGCCTCGACGACCTACCGCCGCGGGCCAAGGCCTACGTGGAGCGCATCGCCCAGTTCACGGGCGTGCCGATCACCCTCATCGGCACCGGCCAGGGCCGGCACGAGGTGATCGACGCCGTTGAACTTTAGGCGGCGACGCTAGAGGTAGGCGGCCAGCAGGCCGATGGACCACGCGAGGGCGGAGAGCCCACCGGCCCAGCACGAGAACGCCATCGGGTGGTAGCGGCCCTCCTTGCGCAGCCAGAAGAAGTGCGCGCCGGAGATGAGGAACGCCCCGAGGCCCACCCAGAATGCCGGCCAGGGGTTGTCGCCGGTCACCGAGTAGACGATGAGCACGATGTACGCCGCAGCGTTCAGCGCCCAGATCGCATACACCGAGTCGGGCGGGGATCCGTAATTCTTCTCAGAGGAACTCATGGGCGTGATCGTACGCGCGGTTCCGGCGTATGCGCCCGGAGCCATGGGTTACCGGTGCCTCGGGCGTGAGGGCCTGGGGCGCTACGGCCTAAGGCGCCGGCCGGTGCGGAACATGCGCACGGCCCAGAGCGTGACGATCACCGCCACGCCGGCGGCCACCAGCACCGAGAGCCCCACGGCGCTCTCGTGCAGGCCGGTCACGCCCGCGCGCTCGGCGTCCACCAGATAGTAGATCGGGTCGAACATGGTGAGGGTGCGCCAAGGCTCGGAGAGGGTCTCGACGCTGTAGAACACCCCGCCGAGCAGGGCGAGCGGCGTGATGATGAGCGCGGCGATGAATGCCTGCTGGTCGAAGGAGTCGGCCCAGATGCCGGTGATCACGCCCAGGGCGCTGAAGATGATGCCGGTGAGCACCAACACCACCGCCGCCAGCGCCCAGTTGTCCACTCCCGGGATGAACGGCAGGGCGCAGGCGCCCACGATGGCCGCGGTGATCCACCCCCGATAGAGCCCGCCCACCATGTACGAGAACACCACCTCGGCGCTGCGAAGCGGTGAGGAGAGCACATCGTCGATATAGCCCTCGTTGCGTGCCTGGTAGAGGCTGGTTGACGCGTTGGCAAATGCCTGCCCTGACACGGTGGTCACCAACAGGCCGGGCAGGATGAACCACAGGTACTGGATGCCGGACACCTGTCGCAGCTCACCGCCGAGCGCCCCGCCGAACACCGCCATGAACAGCACCGCGGTGACCACCGGCGGCAGGATCGTCTGCGTCCAGAGCTTGGTGACCCGCCGCACCTCCCTGCCCGACAGCGCCACCGTGCCCCGCCGCGACGCCGCGCGAAGCCGGGCCTCCCCGAGCCGTGCGTCGAGGCCGTCGGGGGAATCGGTGACAGTCACCGAGGCGGAGTGGTGACTGTCACCGGTCACGGCACCACCTCTGCCCCGGCACCACGCATCACCCGCAAATACGCATCTTCCAGGCGCGGGCCGCCGAAGCGGTTGACGATCTCGGTGACTGTCCCCTCCGCCACGATACGGCCCTCGCGGATCATCGAGATGCGGTCGCAGAGCGCCTCGGCCTCTTCGAGGTAGTGCGTGGTGAGCAGGATCGACGTGCGCTGCTCGTCGCGCAGGCGGGCCAGGTACTTCCAGAGGTCGCGGCGAAGCTCCAGGTCCACCCCGGCGGTGGGCTCATCGAGTATCGCCAGTCGGGGCCGGTGCACCAGCGCGCGGGCGATGAGCAGCCGGCGGCGCATGCCGCCCGAGAGCCGATGGGGCCGCGTGCCGGCCTTGCCCGTGAGGTCGAAGGCCTCGAGCAGCTCATCGGCCCGGGCCACGGCATCGGTCTTCCGCATGCCGAAGTACCGGCCGTGGTAGGACAGCACCTCGCGCGCGGTGAGGAAGCGGTCGAGGTGGACCTCCTGCGGGGCGAGCCCCACGAGGGTGCGTGCGCGGCGCGGGTCGGCCACGGCGTCGTGCCCGAACACCCGCACGTGCCCCTCCGGCCCGCGCACCAGCCCGGTGATGATGCCGATGAGGGTGCTCTTGCCCGAACCGTTAGGGCCCAGCAGGCCGTGGAATCCGCCGTCGGGAACGCACAGCGACAGGCCCGCGAGGGCCTTCGTGCCGTCGTCGTAGACCTTGTCAAGATCGGTGATGTCGAGGGCGTCCACGGCGCGCAACCGTAGCGGTCGACCACCATTGGTAGGGTGGCTGCCGTGGCGCGAAGGGCACTTGTGGTGGGCAGCGGGGGACGCGAGCACGCGCTGGTGCGCGCGCTCGGCGGCAGCGGCTGGACGGTGTTCGCCGCGCCGGGCAACCCGGGAATCGCCGCCGACGCCGACGTGCGGCCCATCCCCGCGAGCGATCACGCCGCGCTCGTTGCGCTGGCAAAGGACGAGGCCATCGACCTGGTGGTGATCGGGCCGGAGGCGCCGCTGGTGGCGGGGCTGGCCGACGACCTGCGCGCCGCCGGCACGGCGGTGCTGGGGCCGTCGCAGGCCGCCGCGCAGCTGGAGGGCAGCAAGGCCTTCGCCAAGGAGATCATGCTGGCGGCGGGCGTGCCGACCGGACGCAGCGAGACCGTCACCAGCGTGGATGGCGGCATGAAGGCCGTGGCCGACTTCGGGCTGCCGGTGGCCATCAAGGCCGATGGCCTGGCCGCCGGCAAGGGCGTGGTCATCGCGCACAGCGATGCCGAGGCCCGCGAGGCGCTCCAGTCGATGCTCGACGACGGCGTGTTCGGCGACGCCGGCCGCACCGTGGTGGTGGAGGAGGGGCTCACGGGCCCCGAGGTGTCGCTGCTGGCGATCAGCGACGGCACCGCCGTGGCCCGCTTCCCGGCCGCCCGCGACTACAAGCCCATCGGCGAGGGCAACACCGGGCCCAACACCGGCGGCATGGGGTCGGTATCCCCCGTGCCCGACATCCCCGACACCTTGGCCGACCAACTGGTGGACGAGGTGCACCGCCCGGTGATCGCCGAGATGGCGCGCCGGGGCATCCCGTTCAGCGGGGTGCTCTACGCCGGCATCATGATGACCCCGGGCGGGCCCAAGGTGCTGGAGTTCAACGTGCGCTTCGGCGACCCCGAGACCCAGGCGCTGCTGCCCCGGGTGGGCGGCGAGCTGGGCGAGATCCTGCTCTCCGCCGCCAGCGGCGGGCTGGCCGACCAGCCGGTGCCCATGACGCCCGAGGCATCGGTGGCCGTAGTGCTCGCGGCGGCCAACTACCCGGGCGACCCGCGCACGGGCGACGTGATCACCGGCATCGACCAGGCGCAGGCCACGGGCGCCGAGGTGTTCCAGGCCGGCACGGCGCTGAATGCCGAGGGCGAGCTGGTGACGGGCGGCGGCCGCGTACTGGCCGTGCAGGCACTGGGCGATACCGTGGAGGACGCCCGCCAGGCCGCCTATGCCGCCGCCGACCTCGTCCACTTCGACGGCATGCAGATGCGGCGCGACATCGCCGCGGGGATGGATACCTAGCCTCCGCAACCCCGTCGCGCATCTGCGATGCGAAATGCGTGGCCCTATTGACGCATCGCGCGCTCCCCGCGTGCATGCAGCCGACCTACGGTCGTGCGCATGCCGAGGACCTACGGAAGGGTCCGCCAGGCGCTGAGGGACGCCGGATGGAGAGTGGTTCGCCAGAAGGGATCGCACCGGTTCCGGGTGAGCCCCGACGGCACGCGCGCGGTGTCCGTCGCGGGCAAGGACTCCGATACCATGGTTGCGGGAACGTTGGCCTCAACCCGTCGCCGGACGGGCCTGGAGGATCTCAGGTGAACAGCTATCTCGTTGTCTGTGAGCGCGCGGAGGACGGCGGTTGGGGCGCGTTCCTGCCCGACATCGATGGCGTCGTCGCACTCGGTCGCACCCGGGAAGAGGTTGAGGACGGGATGCACGTGGCGCTGGGCGCGTACCTTGACTGGCTGAAGGAACGCGGAGAGACGGCGCCGGCGCCGAGCAGTTGCGAAGTGGGCTTCATCGCCGCATAGCGACGGGGAACCCCATTGGTAGGGTCACCACCGTCTCCGCTACCCGATTGGACGCATGATCCCGAGGTATTCGCGGCCCGAGATGGCCGCCATCTGGACCGACGAGGCCAAGCTGCAGCGCTGGCTCGACGTGGAACTCGCGGTGTGCCGCGCCTGGGCGCGCCGGGGGGTCATTCCCGCAGAGGACCTGGCCGAGATCGAGTCCAAGGCGGCGTTCAGCGTGGAACGCACGCTGGAGATCGAGAAGACCACCAACCACGACGTGGTGGCCTTCCTCACCAACGTGAACGAGAACATCGGCCCGGCGTCGCGGTGGATCCACTACGGCATGACCAGCAGCGACGTGCTCGACACCGGGCTGGCGCTGGCCATGGTGCGGAGCGGCCGGATAATCGTGAAGGGGCAGGCGGCGCTCACCCAGGCCCTGAAGGCCCGGGCGCTCGAGCATCGCGACACCCTGTGCGTGGGCCGCACCCACGGGGTGCACGCCGAGCCCACCACGTTCGGGCTGCGTCTGGCGGGCTTCGCGCTCGAGAGCCGGCGCAACGAGGAGCGGCTGCGTCGGGCGCATGAGCAGATCGCCTTCGGCAAGCTGAGCGGCGCGGTGGGGACCTACGCCATGCTCGAGCCCGGCGTGGAGGCCGAGGTCATGCTCGAGCTCGGGCTGCAGTGCGAGCCCGTGGCCACCCAGGTGATCCCCCGCGACCGCCACGCCGAGGTGGTGGCCGCCATGGCCATCGCCGCCAGCGGGCTGGAGCGCCTGGCAGTGGAGATCCGCCACCTGCAGCGCACCGAGGTGCGCGAGGCCGAGGAGGCCTTCGGCGAGGGGCAGAAGGGCTCGTCGGCCATGCCGCACAAGCGCAACCCCATCACGGCCGAGCGCATCACGGGCCTGGCGCGCGTGATCCGCGCCAACTCGCTGCCGGCCATGGAGGATGTGGCCCTGTGGCACGAGCGCGACATCTCGCACTCGTCCGTCGAGCGCGTGATCCTCCCCGACTCCTACACGCTGCTCGACTACCTGCTGGCCACCAGCGCGAAGCTGATCGATGGGCTGGTCATCCGCCCCGACCGCATGCAGCAGGTGCTCGACTCGAGCCATGGCCTGGTGTTCAGCCAGCGCGTGCTGCTGGGGCTGGTGGAGGAGGGCCTCACGCGGGAAGAGGCCTACGCCGCCGTGCAGCGCAACGCCATGACCGCCTGGGACACCGGGCAGTCGCTGAAGGACCTGCTCGCGAACGACCCGGACGTGCAGGGCACGATCGACCCGTCGAGGCTCGACGCCATGTTCGACCCGTCGCACCACCTGCGGCACGTGGATGAGGTGTTCGAGAGGGTCGAGGCGCTGTGAGCCTGATCCTGCGGGGGAAGGTTCGTGAGGTGCACGACGTCGGCGACGGCCGGCTGGTGATGGTGACCAGCGACCGCATCAGCGCCTACGACGTGGTTATCCCGACGGAGATCCCCGGCAAGGGGCAGGTGCTCACCGGCCTCAGCGTGCACTGGTTCGCCCGCATGGCCGACCTGGTGCCTAACCACCTGCTGGGCTGGCGGCTGTCCGACATGCCCGAGCCGTTCCGCAAGCAGGAGTACGCCGGCCGCGTGATGCTGGTGCAGGCGCTCGACATGCTGCCGGTGGAGTGCGTGGTGCGCGGATACCTCATCGGCAGCGGCTGGCGTGACTACCAGCAGACCGGATCGACCAGTGGCGTGGCCCTGCCCCCGGGCCTGAAGCAGGCCGACCGCCTGCCCGAGCCCATCTTCACCCCGGCGTCCAAGGCCGAGGTGGGCGACCATGACGAGAACATCACCATGGCCGACGTGATGGCCGCGGTGGGCCCCGAGCTGGCCGCCGAGATGGAGCGGGTGTCGATCGCGGTGTACGAGCGGGCAGCCGCGGACTGCGCCGAGGCTGGGATCATCCTGGCCGACACCAAGTTCGAGGTTGGGCTGTCGCGGGATGCCAACTCCGGTGACCGCGACCCCGGTGACGGGGACCCCGGTTACGGGGACCCCGGTGACAGTCACCCTGCGGGGGACAGTCACCATGCCGGCGGCGACGTGTCTGGCACCGGAACGGTGCCTGACACGGGGGTTCGGGCCGCGCTCACCCTGGGCGACGAGGTCTGCACTCCCGACTCCTCCCGCTTCTGGCCCGCCGACACCTGGCAGCCCGGCACCTCTCCCCCCTCGTTCGACAAGCAGTACCTTCGCGACTGGCTCGACGCCAGCGGGTGGGATCACTCGCCGCCCGGGCCCGAGCTGCCGCCAGATGTGGTGGCCGGCACGCGCGAGCGATACGTGGAGGCGTACGAGCGCATCACCGGTCGCTCGTTCGATGAATGGCTCAAGGAGGCCGCTGGATGACCCTGGTCGTCGTCACCGTCATGCCGAAGAAGGGCGTGCTCGATCCCCAGGGGCAGGCGGTGCAGGGCGCGCTCTCGCACATGGGGTTCGCGGGCGTGAGCGACGTGCGCGTGGGCAAGCGCATCGAGCTCGAGATCTCGGGCGACGACCCGGCCGGGCAGGCCACGAAGATGTGCGAGGACCTGCTGGCCAACAACCTCATCGAGGACTACTCGGTGGAGGTGCCGGGTTGAGCGCACCCCGCGTCGCGGTGCTGAGGTTCCCGGGCACGCTCGACCACGAGAGCGCCGCGCGGGCCGTGCAGGGCGCGGGCGCCGAGGCGGTGCTCACCCACCATGAGGACACGGCCCTGCCCGACGGCACGGTGGCCGTGGTGATCCCGGGTGGGTTCAGCTACGGCGATCACCTGCGCCCCGGCGCGCTCGCCAGCCGCACGCCCATCATGGGAGCGGTGAAGGCCCACGCGTCCTCGGGCGGCAGGGTGCTCGGCATATGCAACGGCTTCCAGATCCTGTGCGAGAGCGGGCTGCTCCCGGGGGTGCTCCGCCCCAACGCATCGCTCAGCTTCATCTGCCGGCAGGCCGATCTGGAGGTGGCCGACTCGGGCACCCCCTGGACCGGCGGGCGCGCCGAGGGCGAGGTGCTGTCGATCCCCTTCAAGCACCACGACGGAGCGTGGTTCGGCGACCCCGGCAGCACGCGCGTGGTGCTGCGCTACAAGGGCGAGAACCCCAACGGCAGCATCGACAAGATCGCGGGCATCACCAACCTCGCGGGCAACGTGATGGGGCTCATGCCCCACCCCGAGGAGGCCCAGGACCCCCTGCTGGGGTCCGTGGACGGGCGCGCGCTGTTCGCCGCGCTGGTCGCATGAGCCCCACGGTGGGGGAAAGCGGCAGGCCGCTGTTCGAGGAGCTGGGCCTGCTCGACACCGAGTACGACCGGGTGGTGGAGCTGATGGGCCGCGAGCCCACCGACCCCGAGCTGGTGATGTTCAGCCTCATGTGGAGCGAGCACTGCTCCTACAAGCACAGCAAGCCGCTGCTCAAGGGGTTCCCCACCACCGGCCCGCGCGTGGTGATGGGCCCGGGCGAGAACGCCGGCGCGGTTGACGTGGGCGACGGCCTGGCGATCGTGTTCAAGGTGGAGAGCCACAACCACCCGAGCGCGGTGGAGCCCTTCGAGGGCGCGGCCACCGGGGTGGGCGGGATCGTGCGCGACATCATCGCCGTCGGTGCCAAGCCCATCGCGCTGCTCGACTCCCTCAGGTTCGGCAGGCTCGACGGCCGGCGCAGCCGGTTCCTCTTCCGTCGCGCGGTGGAGGGCATCGGCCATTACGGCAACTGCATCGGCATCCCCAACGTGGGCGGCGAGGTGCAGTTCGACGACCGCTACGAGGACTCGTGCCTGGTCAACGCCATGTGCGTGGGCGTGGTGCCGCACGACCAGATCCTCAGCTGCGCGGCCAGGGGAATCGGCAACCGCCTGGTGCTTATCGGCAACCGCACCGGGCGCGACGGCATCGGCGGCGCCAGCGTGCTGGCCAGCGCCGAGCTGGGTGACGACGACACCGATAAGCGCCCCAGCGTGCAGGTGGGCGACCCCTTCACCGAGCGCAAGCTGATGGACCTCTGCCAGGCGCTGAACGATGCCCACCTGCTGGTGGCGCTTCAGGACCTGGGCGCGGCGGGGCTCACCAGCGCGGCCAGCGAGATGGCCAGCCGCGGCGGCGTGGGCCTGGCGATCGACCTCGACCGTGTGCCGCTTCGCGAGCAGGGCATGGCCCCGGGCGAGGTGCTGGTGAGCGAGAGCCAGGAGCGCATGCTGGCCATCGTGGAGCCCGCGAAGATGGACGCCGTGGTGCAGATGGCCCGGCGCCACGAGCTGGACGCCACCGACATCGGCGAGGTCACGGGCACCGGGGAGCTCGAGGCGCTGTGGCGCGGCGAGGAGGTGGTGAGGATCCCCTCGCTGTACCTCACCGACGATGTGCCGTTCTACGACGTGCCGCGCGACCCGGCGCCGGCGCCGGCGCCGATCGACCTGGCCACCGTGCCCGAGCCCGACGACCTGGCCGCGGCGTGGCTGGCGCTGATGGCCGACCCCAACATCGCGAGCAAGCGCTGGGTGTTCCAGCAGTACGACCAGCTGGTGGGCGCCAACACCATGCGGCGCCCGGGTGGCGATGCCGGCGTGGTGAGGATTCCCGGCACCGATCGCGCCATCGCGGTCACCCTCGACTGCGCCGAGTGGCACACCGAGCTGCAGCCCTATGAGGGCGGCATGGCGTCGGTGCTCGAGGCCGCGCGCAACGTGGCCTGCACGGGCGCGGTGCCCATCGCCGCCACCGACTGCCTCAACTACGCCAACCCCGAGAAGGGAAGCACCGGGTGGCGGCTGGCCGAGAGCATCCGCGGCATGGCCGACGCGCTCATCGCCATCGATGCACCCATCGTGAGCGGCAACGTGTCGCTCTACAACGAGAGCCCGCGCGGGCCCATCTACCCCACGCCCGTGGTGGGAATCGTCGGGCTGCTCGACGACGCATCCACCAGCATGGGGAGCGCGTTCGCCGAGGACGGCGACGCGGTGGTGCTGATCGGATACGGCGAGCCGCGCGTGGACGCCAGCAGGTACCTGGGCCGGTGCGATGGCCTGCCGCCCGCCCCCGAGCCGGCGATCGACGCCGCGCTGTTCCGCCTGCTGGCCGAGGGCGCACGGCAGCGCCTGCTGCGCGGTGCCCACGACGTGAGCGAGGGCGGCCTGGCCGTGGCGGTGGCCGAGAGCGCCATCGCGGGCGGCATCGGCGCGGCGGTGCAGGTGGATCCCGGACGCCGCGCGGATGAGGCCCTGTTCGGGGAGGGCGGCGGCCGCGTGGTGGCCTCGTGCGACCCGGCCAACGTGGACGCCATCGCGGCCCTGGCCACGGGCGGGGTGACAGTCACCGTCATCGGCACGGTGGGCGGCGATGAGGTTTCGGTGGAGGCCGGAGGTTCCGCGGCACGGGTGTCGCTTCACGATCTGGCCGAGGTGTGGGAAGGTTCGATCCCAGCCGCCCTGGAGGCAGCGTGACCCGGCTCGAGGACCCCATGGACGGGGACCACCCCAACGAGGAGTGCGGAGTGTTCGGCGTGTTCGCGCCGGACCGCGACGTGGCACGCATCACCTTCTTCGGCCTGCACGCGCTGCAGCACCGAGGGCAGGAGAGCGCCGGCATCGCCGTGAGCGACGGCGAGCACGTGATGGTGCAGCGCGAGCTGGGCCTGGTCTCGTCGGTGTTCGACGAGCCATCGCTGCGCAGCCTGGTGGGCCACGCCGCCATCGGCCACGTGCGGTACTCCACCACCGGCAAGAACAAGTGGGACAACGCCCAGCCGGTGGCCCTGCCGCGCGGCGACGGCCTGGTGGCGCTCGGCCACAACGGCAACCTCACCAACAGCGACGCCCTGCGCCGGCGCGTGGAGGACATGGGGCACGAGCTTCGCGCCACCACCGACAGCGAGCTCATCACCGCGCTGCTGGCGCACGAGCCCGGCAGCCTGCTCGATGCGGTATGCAACGTGATGCCCCTGCTGCAGGGCGCCTATTCGATCGTGGCGCTCACCGAGGACGAGCTGGTGGCGTTCCGCGACCCCAACGGCGTGCGGCCGCTGGTGATCGGCAAGCTCGATGGTGGCTGGGTGGTGGCCAGCGAGACCTGCGCGCTCGACCAGGTGGGCGCCGAGTTCGAGCGCGAGGTGGCATCGGGCGAGGCCGTGCGCATCACGGCCGAGGGCACCGAGATCCGCCAGGCCATGCCGGCCACCACCCGCAGCCTGTGCATCTTCGAGGCCATCTACTTCGCGCGGCCCGACAGCATCCTCGACGACACCGCCGTGTGGCAGCTGCGCCACGACATGGGCACCGAGTTGGCCCGCGAGAGCGTGCCCGGGGCCGACCTGGTGGTGGGCCTGCCCGACTCCGGCACGCCGGCGGCCATCGGCTTCGCCAAGGAGAGCGGCATCCCGTTCTCCGAGGCCGTGGTGAGGAACCGCTACGTGGGCCGGTCATTCATCCAGCCCGACCAGGAGCTTCGCGCCAACGGCGTGAAGCTGAAGTTCAACCCGCTGGTGAGCGTGATCGAGGGCAAGCGCCTGGTGGTGGTGGACGACAGCATCGTGCGCGGCACCACCACCCGCCGCACGGTGCAGATGCTCAAGGACGCCGGCGCCGCCGAAGTGCACCTGCGCATCTCGAGCCCGCCCATCACATGGCCGTGTTTCTACGGAATCGACATGGCCGACCGCGACGAGCTGATCGCCGTGGGCCAGACCGAGGCCGAGATCGCCGCGGCCGTGGGCGCCGACTCGCTGCACTACCTCACGCTCGAGGGCCTGCAGCGCGCCGTGGGCCGCCCGGCCGACGCCTACTGCCGCGCGTGCTTCACGGGCGAGTACCCCATCCCCGTGCCCGACGCGTCGGGCAAGGAGAGGTTCGAGGCCGCAGCGCGCTGAGCACCCCGGTGTCAGGCACTTAACCGAGGCGCACGGAAAACGCGCGGCTCGGTTAAGTGCCTGACACCGGGGTTTGGCGCCGCACTCACCCGGTAGCCTCCGCCCGTGGCCGACCGGGGGATCTCCTACGACGACGCGGGTGTCAACCTCGATGCCGCGCGGGTTCTCAGCGAAGGCATCCGCGACCTGGTGCACGGGGGCACCACGGGGTTCGCCGGCACGCTGCCCATGCCCCCCATGCGCGACGGCGTGCTGGTGGCCTGCACCGACGGCGTGGGCACCAAGGTGCTGCTCGCGCGGCAGATGGGGGACGTCTCCGGCCTTGGGCAGGACCTGGTGGCCATGAGCGTCAACGACCTCGTATGCACCGGTGCCCGGCCGCTGTTCTTCCTCGACTACCTGGCCGTGGGCAAGCTCGATCCGGACGAGGCGAAGGTGATCATCGGCGCGGTGCGCGAGGCCTGCCTCGACTCGGGATGCGTGCTGCTGGGCGGCGAGACCGCCGAGATGCCCGGGCTCTACGCCGAGGGTCATTTCGACATGGCCGGGTTCGCCGTGGGTGTCGTGGAGCGGGCCGACATGCTGGGCCCTGAGAAGGTGCAAGCCGGCGATGTGATCGTCGGCATCGAGAGCAGCGGAATCCACAGCAACGGGTACTCGCTGGTGCGCGCCCTGATGGACTCCGGCGCCGCGGTGCCCGACCCCTCGCTGCTCGCCCCCACGCGCCTGTATCCGGCTGACGTGAAAGCACTGCAGGCCTCGGGCGTGGAGCTGCACGCCGCCGCGCACATCACCGGCGGCGGGCTGCCCGAGAACCTGCCCAGGGCCTTCCCCGATGGCCTGCGCCCGGTGCTGAAGAAGGGCTCGTGGCCCCAGGCCCCGGCCATCGCGCACGTGCTGGCCGGCGGCGCGGTGGATGAGTCGTCGGCCTGGGACACATTCAACATGGGCCTCGGCATGTGCCTGGTCATGCCCGCGGCGGCCGCCGACCGGGCGCTGGCGATCGTCGGGGGCAGCCACATCGTCGGCAGGGTCGAGGCGGGCCCCGCCGGACTGGCCTGGGAGGGCTGATGCTTCGCGTGGTGGTGATGGTGTCGGGCAATGGGTCGAACCTGCAGGCCCTGATCGACAACGTGCACCGCAACGACAAGGTGGATGCCCAGATCGTGCTGGTGGTGTGCTCCAAGGACGGCGCCAAGGCGCTCGACCGGGCCGCCGAGGCGGACATCGCCACGGAGGTGGTGGCGCTGGCCGACCCGTCGCAACGCATCGACCGTGACGCCCGGCTCAACGAGGTGATCGGCCGCGCCGAGCCCGACCTCATCGTGATGGCCGGGTGGATGAGCATCGTCACCGGCACGTTCCTCGACTCCTTCCCCGACAAGGTCATCAACCTGCACCCGTCGCTGCTGCCCGCCTTCCCCGGCATGCAGGCGATCGAAGACGCCCTCGACTGGGGCGTGTGCCTCACCGGAGTCACCGTGCACATCGCGGAGGAGGCCGTGGACGGCGGGCCGCCGATTCTCCAGGAGCCCGTGCCGATCCTGGCCGACGACACGCTCGAAACCCTGAGCGAGCGGGTGCACGGGGTGGAGCACCGGCTGCTGGTGCGGTGCGTCACGCTCTACGCACAGGGGAAGATCCGCCGCGACCGGTCGCGGCTTCGCCGGATGATCGTCGACGAGGGAGGTTCCTGAGGTGGCAACGCGACGCGCGCTGCTGTCGGTGTCCGACAAGACGGGCCTGGTGGACCTGGCCCGGGGGCTCGCCGCCGAGGGGGTGCAGCTCATCAGCACCGGCGGCACCGCGAAGGCGCTGCGCGACGCGGGGCTGGAGGTCACCGACGTGAGCGAGGTCACCGGCCACCCCGAGATCATGGGAGGCCGGGTGAAGACCCTGCACCCCAAGGTGCACGGGGGCATCCTCGCCCGAAAGGACAACCCCGGCGACGCCGAGGACATGGCGGCGAACGGCATCGAGGCCATCGACATGGTGGTGGTGAACCTCTACCCCTTCGAGGAGGCCGCGGCCAAGGACGGGCTGGGCCGCGCCGACGTGGTGGAGGAGATCGACATCGGCGGCCCGGCCATGGTGCGGGCGTCGGCCAAGAACCACGACCGCGTGGCCATCGTCACCGACCCCTCGCAGTATGAGTCGGTGCTGGCCGAGGTGACCGGCGGCGGCTGGGTGAGCGACGCCACCCGACGGGCGCTGGCGGCCGCGGCCTTCCGCAAGACGGCCGCATACGACACCGCCATCGCCGCCTGGATGGCGTCGCAGGGCGACGGCGATGTGGACTTCCCCGACCGCTTCACCGTGGGCTTCCGCAAGGAACTCGAGTGCAGCTACGGCGAGAACCCCCACCAGCGGGGTGCCTACTACCGGCAGATCGGCGCGCCCCAGCACCTGCTTGGCGGGGTGGAGGTGCGCCACGGAAAGCCGCTGAGCTACAACAACCTGCTCGATGTCGACGCCGCCCGCGGCCTTGCCGCGGAGTTCGACGACCCCGCCGTGGTGATCATCAAGCACAACAACCCCTGCGGCGTGGCGCTGGGCGACGACCTGGCAAGCGCCTACCTGCGCGCCAAGGCCTGCGACCCGGTGTCGGCGTTCGGCGGCGTGTACGCGATGAACCGCACGGTGGACCTCGCCCTGGCCGAGCACCTGGCCGAGATGTTCGTGGAGGTGCTGTGGGCGCCGGGCTACGACGAGGACGCCTTCGAGGTGCTCACCCGCAAGCCCAACGTGCGCCTGCTCGACACCGGCGGAGAACCGGTGCGCCCCGGCAACCCCGGCGAGCCGGTGTACCGCCGGGTGCTCGGCGGCGTGCTGGTGCAGGACGCCGACGACGTGCGCGAGGCCCGTGACACCATGAGCGTGGTCACCAAGCGCGCGCCCAGCGATCAGGAGTGGGCCGACCTGGTGTTCGCGTGGAAGGTGGCCAAGCACGTGAAGAGCAACGCCATCGTGTTCGCCAAGGACGGTGCCACGGTGGGCATCGGCGCCGGCCAGATGAGCCGCGTGGACAGCGTGCGCATCGCCACCTCGAAGGCCGCCGACTACGACCTGCCCATCGAGGGCAGCGCCATGGCAAGCGACGCCTTCTTCCCCTTCCCCGACGCGCCGGTGCAGGCCATCGAGGGCGGGGCCACAGCCATCGCGCACCCCGGGGGGTCGATCCGCGACGACGAGGTCATCGAGGCCGTCGAGGCCCTCGACGCCGCGATGGTCACCACCGGGCACCGGCACTTCCGGCACTGATCTGGGCGGTCGTCATCGGGGCGCTGGCCCTGGCGTGCTGGGCGGGCGTGCTGCTGCACCCCGCCCGGCCCTGGGACCTGCGGCCCGTAGACGACGACGACCCACCGCCGCCCGACCCGCCGGCCTGGCCGGCGGTGGGCGTGGTGATCCCGGCCCGCAACGAGGCCAAGTCCATCGGGCCGACGCTCGGCGCGCTCGCCCAGCAGGACTACCCGGGTGAGATGCGCATCGTGGTCGTGGATGAACGATCGTCCGATGCCACCGGCGCCGTGGCCCGTGAGATGGCGCGGGTGTCGCAGGTGCCTATCGAGGTCATCACCGGCGAGCCCCTGCCCGACGGCTGGGCCGGGAAGGTGTGGGGCATGGACCAGGGCGTGCGCCGCCACGACGCCATCGGCAACCCCGAGTGGCTGCTGCTCACCGATGCCGACATCCACCACGCGCCCGATTCAGTGCGGCGGCTGGTGGCAGATGCCCTGGGCCGCCGCGTGGCGCTCGACAGCCGCATGGCGCGGCTGCGCTGCGAGTCGTTCGCCGAGCGGCTGCTCATCCCGCCATTCGTGCTGTTCTTCTTCCTGCTCTACCCCCTGCGCTGGGCCAACCGCGCAGGAAGCCGCACGGCGTCGGCGGCGGGAGGCTGCGTGCTGGTCAGCACCGAGGCGCTGTCGCAGGCCGGGGGGCTGCAGTCGATACGCAGGGCGCTCATCGACGACCTCTCGCTGGTGCGCCGGGTGAAGCACGTGGCAGGCCTCCCCACTCGCCTGGCGCTCAGCCGCACGCGGGTGGTGAGCACCCGCCCCTATGAGGATATCGGCGACGTGTGGACCATGGTGCGCCGCAGCGCCTTTACGCAGCTGCGCCGCAACTGGCTGCTGCTGGCCGGCGTGCTCGCGGTGCTGCTACTCATGTTCGCCGGACCCATCGTGGCGCTGGTGGCCGGCATCGTGGGCGCGGCCATCGGTGGCGGCAGCCCGGCATGGTGGGCGCTGGGCCTGGGATTCGCGGGCTGGCTCGCCATGGCGGTGGCCGACGGCCCCACCGCGCGCGAGTTCGGCCTGGGCCTGGGCTGGCAACTGGCACTCCCGCTGAGCGGCCTGCTCTACGGAGCCATGACCCTCGACTCCGCGCTGCGAGGCCCACGAGGAGGCGGCTGGAGATAGCGACCGGCCCATCCGTGACAGTCACCGGAGACAACTGGTGACAGTCACCATGAGTGGCGCGGCGGCGGCGACTGGCGCTCGCAAGCAGGGAATTTTGGCCTGAGGGCGCCAGGGGGTGACAGTCACCGCGATCGGGTGGTGACTGTCACCGGGGGTAAGTGGCCCGGGTCAGGTCTAGCCTGACGCGCGTGAGGTGCCGTTTCCTGCTCGTGTCGCTGCTGGCCGCGCTCGCCGTTGCACCGGCGGCCGTGGCGGACATTCCCCCGGGCGTGCCGGATCCCCTCGCCGCCGAGCCGCTCAACCGCGCGGCGCTCATCGCCATGCCGGCGGTGTGGCAGGTGGAGGTGGCCGCTTACATGACCGGCCTGCAGACCAAGGACGGTACGGTCATCGCCCTTCCGCCGCGCGCGCGCAACGTGCGCCGCGAGGGCACCGCCTTCGCCGTCACCCCCGACGGCTACCTGGTCACCGCCCTGCACGTGATCCAGCCCACGGCCGACGACCTGGCCCAGGCCGCGTACTTCCAGTACCTGGCCGTGTCCGGCAAGCCGCACAGCGCCGCAATCGCGGCGCAGTGGGTGAAGGACAACGAGGCCACGCCCGTGGGGCTGGCCCCCGTGCAGCGCGTGGTGCGGGCATCGGCCGCCGGCGCCGCCGCGCGCACCAACCGGGGCGCGGCACCGCAGGTGATCGAGACCGATGAGCTGCGCGACATCGCGGTGATCCGCGTGCCCAACGTCACCGACACCCCTTCCATCGGCCTCGACCGCGGCCTCGACCCCGGCACGCCGGTGGCCACGCTGGGCTTCGGTGATGAGGACCCCTTCGCCGGGCCCCAACGCGGTGCGCTCGTTCCCGCCGTGCGCTTCGGCGTAATCGGTGAGACCGGTGAGATGGAGAAGAACCCGCTGAGGATCCTCACCCTCATCACGAATGAGGTGCAGAAGGGCGACTCGGGCGGACCGGCCGTGGACCGCAACGGGCGCGCCCGCGGCGTGGTGCTGATCAAGCGCGCGGCGGGCGGCGGCGCCATGGCCCCCACCGACGAGATCCTGCGCGTGCTCGACCGCGCCAACATCCGGGGCTGGGAGGGCCGCACGCAGTCGCTCTACCGCGACGCCATCGATCGCGTCACCAAGTTCGACCTCGCAGGCGCGCGCGCCGACCTGCGCCGCACCCTGGCCAGCTACCCCGCCCACGGGTTGGCGGCCTACGAGATCGCCCAGCTCGACCAGCTCAAGCGCGCCCGCCTCAGCCTGGCGGGCGAGCCCTGGTACAAGGGCGGCCTGGTGGCCGCGGGCATCACCGGGCTGGTGATCGCGCTCATCCTCGCCGTGCTGCTGTGGAAGGCCGTCAACCGGTCGCCCGGCGTGCTGGGCCCGCGCGACCGCAAGGCGCCCTTCGACCAGGAGGGCGGCGAGGACGAGCCCTAGGCCTTCTCCGCCCGGCCCCCCAGGTGCTCGGCGAAGAACCCCTCCATCGCCCGATACGCCCGCATCCTGTTCTCGGGCTTGGCGAACCCGTGGCCCTCGTCGTCGGCCACGATGTACTCCACGTCCACCCCGCGCTCGGTGAGGGCCTCCACGATCTGATCGCTCTCATGCTTGGTCACCCGCGGGTCGTTGGCGCCCTGGATCACCATGAGCGGGGTGACGATGTCGTCCACCCGCGACAGCGGCGAGCGCGCCCACATGTCCTCGCGCTCGGCCTCGATCTCGGGGTCGCCCACGAAGCGGAACCAGGTGCTCTTGAGGAACGGCCGCCAGTACTCGGGGAACGATCGGATGAGCGTGACCAGGTTGGACGGCCCCACGAAGCTCACGGCCGCGCGGAAGCGGTCGGGCGTGAAGGTGACGCCCACCAGCGTGGCGTAGCCGCCGTACGACCCGCCGTAGATGCCGATGCGGTCGGGGTCGGCCACGCCCTCGGCCGTGGCCCAGTCCACGGCGTCCATCAGGTCGTCGTGCATCTTCCCGGCGAACTCCCGCTCGGCCGCGTGCATGAAGTGCTTGCCGAACCCGGTGGAGCCGCGGTAGTTCACCTGCAGCACGGCGTACCCGCGGTTGGCCAGGAACTGCGCCACGCCGTCGTACCCCCAGGCGTCGCGGCTCCACGGTCCACCGTGCACGTAGAGCACCATGGGCAGGCCGGTGGGCTCCACCCCGCGCGGGGTGGTGAGGTAGCAGTACATCGTGAGCCCATCGCGCGAGGTGATCTGCACGGGCCGCATGGGCGCGAGCTCGTCGGGCGACAGCCACGGCCGCGGCCGGAACAGGAACTCGCTCTCCCCCGTCTCGCGGTTGAACAGGTACGTGGCGCCGGGGTCGACGTCGCTGTCGAAGGCCACCACCCACATGGTCTCGTCGGCGTCGCTGCCGGTGATGCGCGGGTCGCCGTCGGCGATCTGGCGCACCTTCTCGAAGTCGCGGGCGAAGCGATCGTCGAACGCGTGCACCACCAGGCGGTCGCGCAGGTAGGCCGCGCCCAGCAGCGTGCGGTCCTTGTCGCTGACGATCGGCATGCCGAGGTCGGCCACCTCGTCCTCGTCAATCACGGTCTGCTCACCGGTGGCCACGTCGATCGCCACCAGGCGCGAGCGGTCGGAATCCTTCGCGCTTCCCACCCACATCACGCCGCCGTCGGCGTCGAAGCCGAACGGCCCGCCGCCGTCCTCGTTGTCGAACTCCGCCAGCACGCGGAAGTCGTCCTCCTCCGAGTCACGCACCAGCAGCTGGTAGTCGCCCTCGGGGGTCTGGGCGTAGGCGCCGCGCACCTGGCCGTGGCGGTCGGCCACCCACCCGATGATGTTGCCCGGGTTGGTGGCGATCAGCGTGAGGTCGCCCGTAGCGAGGTCGAGCCGCTCCACGTCGAACACCCCGCGCTCGCGCCGGTTGGTGCTCACGATGATCTGCCCGGGCGTGGCCCGCGGCACCGACACGATGCTGGCGCGCACGCCGTCGAAGGGCGTGAGGTCGCGCGCGGTGCCGTCGCCGGGCACGTCCACGATCATCACGTGGTGGTTCTCATCCCCGCCCTGGTCCTTGCTGTAGAGGATGTGCTTCGAGTCGCGGGTCCACGAGTAGCCCATCACCCCGCGGTCGGTGTCGCGGGTCACGGGCACGGGCTCGCCGCCCTCGATCGGCCGCACCCACACGTTCAGCAGGCCGTCGAGCGGCGCCAGCCACGAGATCATGGTGCCGTCGGGCGACGGCTTTGCCAGTGCGCGCTCGGGGTTGTCGAAGAACTCGCCGAGCGGGATGAGTCGGGGAAGCGTCATGGGGTCGAGGGTAGCCGGGGTGAGCCGTACGGGACACGAGTACGATCAGCCACATGAAGGATTACCTCGTCATCTACGAACAGGGCGAAGACGGCACCTGGGGTGCATACAGCCCCGACCTGTGGGGGGTCATTGCCTCGGCAGACACCCTTGAGGAGACGAAGGCGCTCATGCGCGAGGCACTGCCCGCCCACGTCGAGGCCCTGCGCGAGGCCGGGCTCGAGGTCCCCGAGCCCACGCACCAGGTGGCATTCATCGCCGCCTAAGCGGGTCGGCGGTACCACCGCTGCTCGACCCCGGACGGAAATGTGCGGCGCTCGGCGAGCGTCAGCAGCCCCCACTGCTCATCCCCCGCGAGCAGCGGAACCCCCTCGCCCAGGTCGACGGGAATCACCGTCACGATCATCTCGTCGAGCAGGCCGGCGCCCAGCACCTGCTGGATCATCAGGCCGCCGTCCACGTAGACGTCGCGATCCCCCGCCACGGCGCGCGCCTCGGCCACCAACTCCGCCGGCGTGCCGCTCACCGCGCGCACCGTGGGCTCGTCGGCATCAAGCGGCCGGTGGGTGGCCACCAGCACGGGCCTGTCGCCATAGGGCCAGTCAATGCCGAACCCCGCCACCACATCGTGCGTGCGGCGGCCCATGAGCAGCCCTCCGACCGCGGCCATGAAGGCCTCATAGCCGTAGTCCTCGCCGGCGTGCCCATCGGGCAGCCACGAGAGGTCGTCGTCGGGGCCGGCGATGAAGCCGTCCCGGGACATTGCGATGAACACGCGGATCATGCGCGCCACTCTGTCACGAGGCGCCACAACGAAGCGGCCCCCGAGGGGATTCCCCCGGGGGCCATTCGCAGCACTTCAACCTGTGAGGCGCTCTACTTGATCTTGATGACCGACTCGCTCTGGGCAGTGCCGGTCGGCGCGTAGATCACCCGCAGGTTCAGCTTCTTGGCCTGCGCCTTGCGAAGCAGGGCGCGGGTCACGAGCTTGGCGTTGTCCTCGGTGGTGGTGATCACCGCCGCGGTAACGGCCTTTTTCAGCACGCGCTTGCCGATCTTGCTGCCCTTCTGCATCGACACGCGGTTGCTGGTGGCCTGCTCACGCGACATCTCGTTCGACGTCGAGCGCTCGAAGATGAAGGTGTACTTGCCCTTCTTCTCCAGCTGCACCTTCACCGTGACCACGGCGTTCTCGCCCGGTCCCGAGGTGTTCACCGTCGGGGTGGCCAGGGTGGTGGCCGGGCCGGCAGTCGGGGTGGGGGTCGGTGTTGGGGTCGGAGTTGGGGCCGGGGTGGGAGTCGGGGTCGACCCTGCCCCTGGCGTAATCGCGAGGGAGTTCGGCCGCACAGCAAGGCCCGTGATGAAGTTGGCGTTCTGGTCGGTCCCATCCGTCTTGACTCGGCCGATGCCAGCCGCCCCGGCTTGCCCCCAGCCCCAGTACAGGTAGTCGCCGGCCACCGCGAGCGCCTTCTGGTCCAACTGAGTCAGGCCGGTGACAAACGAGTTCGTGGGACTGCTGGTCCCAGCAGCCGGCGCCTTGCTAAGGGTGCTGCTGGAGGCGCCCCAGAAGACAGACTGGCCAAATGCAACAGGGAAGACATTGGGGCCGGTGAGCCCGGTGATGAAGTTCACGTCGGCCGTCGCATTGGATGACACCCGGACGATCTTCGAGAAGCCCGGGCTTCCGATGTAGACGTAGTCGGCGTCGGCCGACAGGGTCGTGAAAGACAGGTTCGCTCCCGGCTGTACGACGTCAGCCATGAACTGGGAGTCGCCGGTGCCATCGATGCCCACACGACGCAGTGATCCGAAACCCCCGGGGTAATAGAAGAAGGAACCTTGGAGTGCGATCAGCGACTGAGTATTGATCTGCGGATTGAACGTGAACACGTCTGACACGCCAGTCCCGCCCAGCCCTGCCTTCACGATTTTCGGAGTGCTGCCGTTCAGCCAGAAGAGGTTGGACGAGTTGATCTGAAGGCTCTTCGGCGAGGTGACTCCAGACGAGATGAAGTTCTGGTTCACCCCTGTGCCGTCAAGGTTGGCCCGACCTATCGTGGCCGCTTGGCCGTCGGCCGTCCAATAGATGTAGTCCGCGGCGCTGGCGGCACTGGCGGTGAGGCCCACGAGTGCAGTGGCGGTGGCCGCGATGACCATGCGCTTGTTCACAAGATCTCCTCCCGAAGGTCTCGGCGGGCACCACGCCGCGCCGGGGGTCGGTCAAAGGTGTCACAAGGCATACGGCCAGTTTGAGAACCAATGGCGAAAACACCACCGTTCGGCTCGCCAGGCACGCGCAACGGCCGTAGGGTTTTCACCATGGACTCCCAGTGGCTGCGGCGCGTTCTCCTCGTCGACGACGACCCCCTCATGACCCGCCTGCTGCGCGACGTGCTCGAAGGCAAGGGGTTCGAAGTAGCGTCTGCCGCGTCGGCCGCCGAAGCGCGCGATGCGCTCGTGGCTTTTGACCCCGACATCGCCCTGGTCGACCTCGAGCTGGGCGGCGGGCCTTCCGGGGTGGACATGGCGCACCTCATCCACGAGCGGCATCCCGGTGTGGTCATCATCATCCTCACCCGTTACCCCGACCTGGCCACCGCGGGCTTCCCCGACGCCACCCTGCCCCCGGGCACGGGCTTCGTGCGCAAGGACCTGGTGGAGGAGCCCGACCAGATCGTGGCCGCCATCGACGCCGTGGTGGCCGAGCGCACCGACGAGGTGCGCCACGACCGCGACGGCGCCCGCGCGTTCGACATGCTCACCCCGGCGCAGCTGGAGGTACTCACGCTGATGGCGCAGGGCTTCGACAACGACGCAATCGCCACGAGGCGCGGGTGCAGCGTGTCGTCGGTGGCCAACCTGATCGCGGAGATCTACCGGCGGCTGGGGATCGATCCGCGTGGAGAGCTCAACCCGCGCGTCGAGGCCGTGCGGCAGTTCGCGCAGGCAGCCGGAATGCCCGAGCGCACGTCGTGATCAGCCGCCGCCTCGGCGGTGCGAGCGCCCTGAGCTGGCCGGCGTTCTGGGTGTGCCTGGTGACGTCCATCGCCGGGAACCTGACCGACCGCTTCACGGTGCAGTCGGGCTTCAACATCGTGCTGAACCTGGCCGCCAACGTGGTGGCCGTGGCCGCGATGTTCGCGGTGATGCTCGCGCTGCGGCCCCTGCTGCTGCGCGACGCCGCCGTGACGCCCCGCCCCGGTCGGGCGATCGTGATGTTCGTGATCGGCGCGGCCACCCGGGGAGTGGTGCTCGGCCTGCTGCTCGGCCTCATGGGGACAGGCGAGCCGCGCCTGCTGTTCCGGGTGATCGCATCGGTGGTCACCCTCACGCTCGCGATGGCGATCTGCGCGACGATCGTCGACCTCGTGCGCACCGGGCAGGCGCGCCGTCGCGCGCTGCGCGCTGAAGCGGAGGGGCTGCAGCGAGCGGAAGACGAGGCGCTGGCCAAGGCGACGGGAATCCAGGAGAGGGCGACCGCGCAGGTGCGGAGCCTGCTGCTCGATCGCCTGACGACGCTGCAGGGCGGCGAGGCCGACGACCTCGCGCCGGGATTGCGGGCCGACGCCGATGAGGTGATCCGCCCGATGAGCCATGAGATGGTGGCCCTGCCGGCCCCGGCGCCACGGGTAGATGAGAGGCCTGACGTCGGGCGGATCCGATGGGGTGACGTGTGGTCCGCGGCATCGCTGGGCCAGCCGTTCCGGCCGTTCTGGGGTGCGGTGCTGCTCATGGTGATGAGCCTGTCGATGCTCACCGCCTACAACGCCAGCCTCCCGCGCGGGCTTGCATACGCCGTGATCGGGGGGCTTCTCATCGCCGGCGTGCTCGTCGTGCTGGGGCGGGTCGTGACGCCGCGCCTTCGCACGATGGGCCCGCGTGCGCGAACCGCCACGCTCATCGCCAGCATGATCGGGGCACTGGTAGCTGCAGCGATCCCGTGGGGCCTGATCATGGATGCCGCGGGCAGCGACGATGCGTGGCGCAGCCCCATCAGCATCGTCATCGGAGGGCTCGTGGTCACTCTGGGGCTGGCCATCGAGCAGGGGTTCCGCCGGCAGGCGGAGGGTGCCGATGCGGAGCTCGTGGCCGCCAACGCGCGCCTGAAGTACGCGGCGGCCGTCGCCGGAGCCGCGGCGTGGCATGAGGAGCGCCGGGTGTCGCGGGCACTGCACGGCCCGGTGCAGACCGCCGTGCGCGCGGCGGCCATGCGCATCGACCAAGGCGACCTGGCCGGCGCGGAGCGACTCCTTGTCGACGCCCTGGGTCACCTCGAGCCCGACCCGCAGCGCACCGGCGTGCGGGATGCGCTCACGGGGGTGGCGAAGGCGTGGGATGGCCTGTGCGCGGTGGACGTCGAGCTAACCGACGAGCTCGCGACGCGCATCGACGACGACCCGCCACTGGCATCGTCAGTGGTGGACATCTGCACCGACGCCTGCTCGAACGCCGTGCGCCACGGCGGCGCGACCAACGTGGCCATGCGTGCACAGCCGACTGGCGACGCCCTCGAGCTGGTGGTGTCGGACGACGGCGCCCCGGATGCCACCGCCGGGACCCCCGGCATGGGCTCCGCGATACTCGATGACGTCAGTATCGAGTGGCTGCGCCGTCGCGAGGGCGAGCGCACCGTGCTGCGAGCCACCCTGCCGCTGGGATGAATCCCCCTGATACCGTCGCCCCCGTGGACGACCGGCCTCTCGTCATCGCCCTCTGCCCCGACCTCATGATGCGGTCGCGTATCGAGAGCGGGCTCGACATCGCGGGCTACCGGCTGCGCGTAGCGGGCGGGCCCACCCGGCTGGCCGAGGCGCTGGCCGAGGAGTCGCCGGCCTGCCTGCTGATCGACCTCGAGGCCGGGGACGACGCCATCGCGGTGATCGTGGGGCTGCGGGCCGACCCAGCCACGGCCGCGCTGCCACTGGCCGCGTTCGCCGGGCACACGAACGTGGACCTGCTCGACCGGGCGAAGGCTGCTGGGGCCGATCCGGTGGTGGCCCGGGGCCAGGCGGCGATCAGCACCGGCAAGGTCGTGGAGCAGGCCATCGCCGCGCACGGCGCCTAGGCGCGCCGCGCGCGATACCCTGCCGCCACGTGAAGAACGCTGGTCTTTACCTACCGGCCCTCCAGCAAGGCGTCGTCGTTTTCGACGGCGGGTTGGGCACGCAGATCCAGGCACGCGACCTCACCGCCGACGACTACGGCGGCGGGGCGCTCGAGGGTGCCGTGGATTACCTGTCGATCACCCGGCCCGACGTGCTGGAGGAGATCCACCGGTCGTACCTCGAGGCCGGCTCGCAGGCGGTGGAGACCAACTCGTTCCAGGCCACGGCGATCCGGCTGGAGGAGTGGCAGCGGCCCGACGGCGGCAACCTGGCCGAGTTCGTGACCGAGATCAACGTGGCTGCCGCGGCGGTGGCGCGCAAGGCGTGCGACGAGTTCGAGGCCGCCGACGGAATACCCCGCTTCGTGATCGGCTCCATCGGGCCCACCGGCATGCTGCCGGGCACCGACGATCCCAAGCTGTCGGGCATCACGTTCGACGAGCTGGCCGGGCAGATCCGCACGCAGGCCAAGGGGCTCATGCAGGGCGGCGCCGACGTGCTGCTCATCGAGACCCAGCAGGACATCCTCGAGACCCGCGCGGCGATCCACGGAATACGCCTGGCCTTCGACGACATGGGCACCAGCGTGCCGATCCAGGCGCAGGTGGCGCTCGACCAGACCGGCCGCATGCTGCTGGGCACCGACGTGGGCGCGGTGGTGACGATCCTCGAGGCCATGGGCGTGGACGTGATCGGCACCAACTGCTCCGTGGGCCCCGAGCACCTGCGCGAGCCCGTGAGCTACATGTGCAGCCACTCGGCCAAGCCCATCTCGGTGGTGCCCAACGCGGGCCTGCCCCGCAACGTGGGCGGCGTGGCGCACTACGACCTGGGCCCCGACGAGATGGCCAAGCAGATCGCCGCCATGGTGCGCGACTTCGGCCCCAACGTGGTGGGGGGCTGCTGCGGAAGCACGCCCGACCACATCCGGGCAATCGTGGCGGCGCTGAAGGACGTGACCCCCCACAAGCACCCGGCCACCGACCGCACCCCGCGGGTGGCCAGCGCCATGCGCACCGTCGACCTGGGCCAGGAGCCGCGCCCGACCATCGTGGGCGAGCGCGTGAACACCCAGGGCAGCCGCAAGATCAAGGAGATGATCCTCGCGGACGACTACGACGGCGCCCTCGCCGTGGCCCGCGAGCAGGTGGAGTTCGGGGCGCACGTGCTGGACGTGTGCGTGGCGCTCACCGAGCGCACCGACGAGCCCGAGCAGCTGGGGATACTCACCAAGAAGCTCGCCATGGGCGTCGAGGCCCCGCTGATGATCGACAGCACCGAGGCCGATGCCGTGGAGGCCGCGCTGGCCACCTACCCCGGCCGCGCGATCGTCAACTCCATCAACATGGAGAACGGCCGGGTGAAGATCGACCAGGTCGTGCCGATCGTCAAGAAGCACGGCGCGGCCGTAGTGGCGCTGACGATCGACGACGAGATCGGCATGGCCAAGACCCCCGAGGACAAGCTGGGCGTGGCCCGGAAGATCCACGACATCGTGGTGGGCGAGTACGGGCTCGATCCCAGCGCGCTCATCTTCGACGCCCTCACCTTCACGCTGGCCACCGGCGAGGAGGAGTACCGGGAGTCGGGCAAGGCGACCATCGAGGGCATCCGGCTGATCAAGGAGCAGCTGCCGGGCGTGTTCACCAGCCTGGGCGTGAGCAACGTGTCGTTCGGGCTCAGCCCGTCCGCACGCGCCACCTTGAACAGCGTGTTCCTGGCCCGTGCGGTGGAGGCCGGGCTCGACCTGGCCATGATCAACCCCACGCACAACCGGCCGCTGGGGGAGATCCCCGCCGATGAGATCGAGCTGGCCGACGACCTCATCTTCGCCCGGCGCGACGACGCCCTGCCCCGCTTCATCGCCAAGTACGAGGGCGTGGAGGAGGCGGAGGCACCCGACCCCACCGCGAGGTTCGAGGGCCTGCCGCCCGACGAGATCATCTTCGAGCGCATCCTTCTCCGGGTGCCCGAGGGCGTGGAGGCCGACGTGGACGCCGCGCTGGACAATCGCGGGGCGCGCGCCAACGACGAGGCCATCGAGGTGCTCAACGAGGTGCTCTTGCCCGCCATGAAGGAGGTGGGCGACCGCTTCGGCCGGGGTGAGCTCATCCTGCCCTACGTGCTGCAGAGCGCAGAGGTGATGAAGAAGAGCGTGGCCCACATCGAGCAGTACCTCGACCAGGTGGAGGGCTACACCAAGGGCACGGTGATCATGGCCACGGTGTACGGCGACGTGCACGACATCGGCAAGAACCTCGTGGGCACGATCCTCAAGAACAACGGCTACACGGTGCACGACCTGGGCCGGCAGGTGCCGGTGACGGCCATCATCGACGCCGCGGTGGAGCACAAGGCCGATGTGATCGGCGTGTCGGCGCTGCTGGTGAGCACCAGCAAGCAGATGCCGCTGCTCATCCAGGAGCTCGCCGCGCGCGAGATGGACTACCCAGTGCTCATCGGCGGCGCGGCGATCAACCGCCAGTTCGGGCGGCGCACGTTGTTCCTGGAGGACGGCGAGCCGTATGCCGGCGGGGTGTTCTACTGCAAGGACGCCTTCGACGGGCTGGCCGCCGTGGACCGCCTGCAGGGGCCCGATGGCAGCCGCGAGGCCTTCCTGCAGGAGCGACTCGACGAAGCCGCTGAGAGCGACGAGAGGGTGGCCGAGGCCAAGGCCCGCCCGCGCCCGGCCGCTGAGGCCGTGGTGCTCGATGAGGCGCCCGTGCCCGAACCGCCCTTCTGGGGCGCGGCGCGCGTGACCGCCTTCGACGTGGACGAGATGTTTGCGCGCATGGACGAGAAGTCGCTCTACAAGATGTCGTGGGGCGGTCGCGGGCAGGACGACGCGGAGTTCCAGCGCATCGTGGCCGAGGAGTTCGAGCCGCGCAGGCGCGAGATGGAGAAGCGGTCCATCGAGGACGGCTGGATCGTGCCGCGGGCCACCTACGGGTACTTCCCCGCGAACCGCGATGGGGATGCCGTGGTGATCTTCGACCCCGAGACCGGCGACGAGGCCGCCCGCTTCGAGTTCCCGCGCCAGGACGAGGGCCGGCTGCTGTGCCTGGCCGACTACCTGCACCCGGTGGAGGGCGGCGTGCGGGACGTCATCGCCCTGCAGGCCGTGACCGTGGGGCAGGAGGCCACCGAGTACCTCGACCGCCTGCAGGCCGAGGAGGAGTACACCGAGGCCTACTTCGCCCACGGCCTGGCCGTGGAGGCCGCGGAGGGCATGGCCGACCTTGTGCACGCGCGCATCAAGCGCGAGCTGGGCCTGGGCACCGACCAGGGCCGGCGCTACTCGTGGGGGTACCCGGCCTGCCCGGACGTCGAGCAGCACGTGGACGTGCTTCGCCTGCTGGCCCCCTACCCCGACGAGATGGGCATGGGCCTCACCAGCGCGTTCCAGCTCACGCCCGAGCAGAGCACCGCGGCGATCATCATGCACCACCCCCAGGCCACGTACTTCTCGGCCCGCCGCCGCAACCGCCTTCCCGAGAGCGCCTAGCCCCGGACCCCGGTGTCAGGCACTTAACCGTCGCGCGCGCATTGCGTGACGGACGGTTAAGTGCCTGACACCGGGGTTAATCCGGGTCGCTCTGCTGCTTCGACAGCCACAGGCGGGCCATGCGGGTGCCCTCGCACATGGCCTCGAGCTTGGCGTCCACAACATCTTCCGGCACCTCGGAGAGGTCGGGGGCCGCCACCCACAGGGCCGAGGCCCTGCTGCCGCGCGCGGCGGCCAGCACCTCGCGGGCGATGTCGTTGGCGTTCTCGGGCGGGGTGTCGGCGCTGATGGGCACCACCATGGCCTCGTCCACCGTGAAGGCGTAGGTGCCCGCGGGCACGGGATCGTCGGTGGCCACGATGCGCGCGCCGGCCTCCACGAGCAGCTCGATCGGCTCGCCTCCCGCCATGGCCATCACGGGGCGGAACGGCACGGCCACCACGGTGGTGGCAACCTCGACGGCGTCATCCACCGGGGCACCGGTGGTGATGACGTCGAGCCCAAGGCGCTCCAGCCGCTGCGCCCAGTTGCCCGGCTGCGGCAGCGAACCCGCGCACACCGTAGCCAGCACCGGCACGTTGATTCCAGCGGATTCGAGCTCGTTCCTGCGCACGCGGCGACCGTATCAGGGGGACGAATGGCCCTGCGCCGCAAGCCGCTTCGCGCCGGGCTCTCCGGTACCTTTCCCGAACCGCGCGACGATGTGCACGCCGCGCGCGGCCGCGAAACCCCACCGGAGGGAATGGATGAGCAACGGCAACGGCCCGGTTGGACTCGACGCGCACGGCATCAGCACGTCGGGCACGGTCCACTGGAACCCGACGACCGAGGAGATCTACGAGTTCGCGCTCAACCGCGGGGAGGGCGAGATCTCCGCAGGTGGCCCGCTCCTGGTGAACACCGCGCCCAACACCGGGCGCTCCCCCAAGGACAAGTTCACGGTCAAGGAGCCCGGCAGCGACGACCGCGTGTGGTGGGGCCCCAACCAGCCCATCTCCCCCGAGCACAACGCGCACATCCGCAAGGACCTTGCCGCATGGCTCTCCGACGGCCGTGAGCTGTTCGTGCTCGACGCCTTCGCCGGCGCGCACCCCGAGCACCGCCTGCCGCTGCGCCTGGTGAGCGACTCGGCGTGGCACACGCTGTTCGCCCGCACCATGTTCATCCCGGCCACGCCGGAGGAGATCGCCGTGCACCAGCCGCGCGCGGTCATCCTGCACGCGCCGGAGTTCAAGGCCGACCCCGCCACGCACGGCACCAACTCCAGCGGGTTCGTGACGCTCAACCTCACCGAGCTGGAGATCCTCATCGGCGGCACCCGCTACGGCGGCGAGATCAAGAAGTCGATCTTCACGCTGATGAACGACCGCCTTCCCGAGGAGGGCATCCTCTCGATGCACTGCTCGGCCAACGTGGCCGACGACGGCCGCGTGGCGGTGTTCTTCGGCCTGTCGGGCACGGGCAAGACCACGCTCAGCACCGACCCCGAGCGGCGCCTCATCGGCGACGACGAGCACGGCTGGGCCGACGATGGCGTGTTCAACATCGAGAACGGCTGCTACGCCAAGATCATCAACCTCTCGGCCGAGGCCGAGCCCGAGATCTTCGCCACAACCACGCACTTCGGCACCGTGGTGGAGAACGCCGTGGCCAACCCGGCCACCCGCGTGCTCGACCTCGACGACGACAGCATCACCGAGAACACCCGCGCGGCCTACCCGCTCACGCAGATCCCTGGCTCGGTGCCCGAGAAGCGCGCGGGCATCCCCAGCACCGTGGTGATGCTCACGGCCGACGCCTTCGGCGTGCTGCCGCCGATCGCGCGCCTCACGCCCGAGCAGGCGATGTTCCACTTCCTCTCGGGCTACACGGCGAAGCTGGCCGGCACCGAGGTGGGGGTCACCGAGCCGCAGACCACATTCAGCACCTGCTTCGGGTCGCCGTTCCTGCCGCAGAGGCCCAACGTGTACGCCGAGATGCTGGGCGAGCGCCTGGCCACGACCGGGGCCATTGCCTACCTAGTGAACACCGGGTGGACCGGCGGCCAGTACGGCGTGGGATCGCGCATGCCCATCAAGGCCACCCGCACCCTGGTGCGCGCGGCTATCAACGGCGAGCTCGACAATGCCGAGACGCGCCTCGACCCGATCTTCGGCCTGCACGTGCCGGTGAGCGTGCCAGGCGTGGACGCCGAGCTGCTTGACCCGGTCAAGACCTGGCCCGACCCCTCGGCGTTCGAGGACACGGCCAAGAAGCTGGCGGAGGCCTTCCGCGAGAACTTCAAGCAGTACGAGGGAATGGTGAGCCCCGAGGTGGTGGCCGCCGGCCCCATCGGGTAGCGGCGCCTACGCCTCGCGCGCGAACGCCGACACCGTGGCAAGGTTGATGGCCACGGTGTCCTCGAGGCGGCGGCCGTACCCGCCGGCCAGCACCACCACCACGGGCACCCCCTGCAGCAGCATCAGATCGCGCACCATCACGTCGCGTGCCTCGAGGCCGTGCATGGTCAGCGCAAGGCGGCCCAGGCGGTCGTCCTCATGCGGGTCGGCGCCCGCCAGGTAGAAGCAGATGTCCGGGCGGCCGGTGGCCAGGGCGCGCGGCAGCAGGCCCTCGAGCGCGGCGAGGTAGACGTCGTCGCCCGTGCCGTCGGGCAGGTCCACCTCCACATCGCCTGGCACGCGGCGGAAGGGGTAGTTGGCGCCGCCGTTGATGCCTGAGCAGGTGGTGAGTGGGTCGGGACCGAGGATGGCGTTGGTGCCGTCGCCCTGGTGCACATCGAGGTCAACCACGAGCGCTCGTTCGATCACCCCATCGACGCGGAGGCGGCGCACGGCCACCGCAACGTCGTTGAAGGTGCAGAACCCCCTGCCGGCATCGGGGAAGGCATGGTGCGTGCCCCCGCCCAGGTTGATTCCGGTGCCGTCGTCAACCGCCGCGGCTGCGGCGGCGAGGGTGGCGCCCACGCTTCGCCGCCCGCGCTCAACCAGTTCGGGCGACCACGGCAGGCCCACGGCCTTCTGCTCGCGGTCGGTGAGGCGCCCGTGCACCACGCGATCGAGGTAGCGGGGGTCGTGGGCCAGCAGCAGGTCGGCGTCCTCGGCGCCAGGAGCCTCCTCCACCTGGGCGATGCCCTGCTCCTCGATGGCCTCGCGCAGCATCCGGTAGCGCCCCAGCGGGAACCGGTGGTCGGCCGGCAGCGGGTAGGTGAAGCGGTCATGCGCGAACGCGCGGATCACGGGTGCAGGCCCCGGCGGCCGGCGCTCCGGCCCATCAGCGGCCGGTGAACTCCGGATCGCGCTTCTCGCGAAAGGCCGCGAGGCCCTCCGCGATGTCCTCGCTCTGGAACGCCCGCTGGCGCCAGCGCTCGGCGATCTCCGCAGCCTCGCTCGATGGCGCGCCGTCCTCGATGGCGCGGATCACCGACCGCATGCCGGCAACCGCGATGGGGCCGTTGCCGGCCACGGCCAGGGCGTCGGCCACGGCGAGGTCCACAAGCTCGAGGCGGTCGACCACCCGATTGACGATGCCGATCTGCCGGGCCCGCTCGGCGTCGATCGGGCGACCGGTGAGGAATAGCTCACGGGTGGCAGGGGCACCGGCCACGCGCACGAACCTCTGGATGCCCTCGGCGGCGTACACCCAGCTCAGGCGGGCAGGCGGCATGCCGAAGCGCGCGCCACGGGCGGCCAGGCGCCAGTCGGCGGCCATGGCGATCTCCAGCGCGCCGCCGAAGGCGTTGCCGTTGAGCGCGGCGATCACTGGCACCGGACAGCCCTCCACGGCGGCGGCGGCCCGGCCGAGCAGCCGCTCACCGCTGCGCACGGCCTGGGTGAGCGCTTCCCCGTCGCGCGCCTGAAGGTCGACCCCGCCCGAGAAGTTCCTGTCCCCCGCGCCCGTGAGCACCACCGCGCGGGCATCGCCCAAGGCTTCCGCCGACAGCGCCGAGGCCAGCGACGCCAGCATGCCGTCGTCAAGGCTGTTCGCCCGCGGCTCATTCGCAATGGTGACGATGGTGATGAACCCGTCGGGCTCAACCTCGATACGCCCCGGGGCGTCAGCAGTAGCCATGGACGGACTCTACGTTGCAACGAACGGTGACAGTCACCGGACTGCGCTGGTGACTGTCACCACTGGGGCAGAACCGGCGTCGGCACGACGTGCCCGCTCGCACTGGTGACTGTCCCCAGCTACCGGTGGTGACTGTCACCGGGGGTGCCTGCGTCAGCCCACCCTGGCCAGGTGATCCAGCATCGCCGCGGTCACCAGGCCCGGCGCTTCCTGCTGGGCCCAGTGGCTCACGCCCTCGAGCATGACCACCTCGAGGGGGCCCTCCACCTTGGTGATCGATCGCTCGAGAAGCAGCGGGCTCATGTAGGCGTCGGCGTCGGCCCACATGATGGTGGTGGGCACCGTGATGGGCGGCAGGTCGGGCGGGGGCTTCAGCCAGTTCCCGGGCGGGATGTTGGCGCGGTAGTACTCGAGCGCGGCCGTCATGGCGCCGGGCTGCATGAGGGCGTCCTTGAAGATGCGGCGCTCCTCCGGCGGGAACGTGCCCGGGGCCGCGGTGTCGAACACGAAGGTCCCGAGGTTGGCGGCATCATCCTTGAGCAGCCACTCCTCGGCGATGCCCTCGAACTGGAACAGCAGCATGTACCAGCTTTTCTGCTGCTGCTCGGGCACCTGCCGGCACTCGGCGCTCGCCACCGGGTGCGGGCTGTTCACGATCATCAGCGACCGCACCTTGTCGGGCATGAGCGCCGACGTGGCCCAGCACAGGCTGCCGCCCCAGTCGTGGCCCGCCAGGTGGGCGTAGCCGTGGCCCGGGGCGTTGATGAGCCCCACGACGTCGCCCACCAGCTTGGGGAAGGCATAGGCCTCGGTGCCATCGGGGCGGTCGCTGGCGCCGTAGCCGCGCAGGTCGGGAACGATGGCGCGGTAGCCGGCGTCGGCCAGCGCCGCGGCCTGGTGGCGCCACGAGTAGCCGATCTCGGGGAAGCCGTGCCACATGATCACCGGCTCGCCGTCGTCGGGACCCATGAACTGCACCGACAGCACGGCGTCGCCGCAGTCGATCTGCTCGCGGCGCGCGCCGGGGATGTCACCGATGCTCAATGCACCTCCGCAGGTGGTGGTGGGCGGCGGTCAGGTATCGAGCGCGGCGAGCTCGAGCATGTCGGCCACCACGCGATCGAAGCCGATGCCGGCCACCTCGGCGGCCTTGGGCAGCAGGCTGGTGTCGGTCATCCCCGGGATGGTGTTGACCTCCAGCACCCACAGGCGCCCCTCGTCATCGAGGATCAGGTCAACGCGGGCGATGCCCCGGCACTCCAGGGTGCGGGCCGCCGCGATACTCACCGCGGCGGCGTCCTGCGCCGTGGCCTCGTCGAGGTCGCGTGGCGCGCGCAGCTCGGTCTCCCCCGGGGTGTAGCGGGCCTCGAAGTCGTAGAAGTCGTGGCCGAGGGGCACCGCCTCGATCAGCGGCAGCGCCCAGGGGTCGTTCGCCATCACCACGCTCACGGCCAGTTCGCGCCCCGGCACGAATCGCTCCATCAGCACGCGGTCGTCGAAGCCCATGGCATTGAGGATGGCCCCGCCCAGGTCGCCCGGTTCGCGCACGATCGATATGCCCAACGCCGACCCCTGCCGCGCGGGCTTGACGCACAGGGGCAGGCCGAGCGACTGCTGGATCTCCGGCAGGGCGTCGGCGGCGCCCATCTTGCTGAAGGCCTCCTTCGAGAAGGCGTAGCCATGCGGCGTGGGGATGTCGGCGCCCCGGAACAGCGCCTTCGACACCACCTTGTCCATCGCCCGCTCGCTGGCCAGCACCCCCGACCCGGTGTAGGGGATCTTCAGGATCTCGAGGATCTCCTGCACGGTGCCGTCCTCGCCACCGCGCCCGTGCAGGGCGACGAAGACCACCTCGGGCCGGGCCTCGCGCAGCGCCCGCACCATGTGGGCGTCAGCATCGAGGGGGATGACCTCATGCCCCAGGCGCCCGAGGGCGAGCTCCACGTTGGTGCCCGAGCGCAGCGACACCTCGCGCTCCAGCGACGGACCGCCCCTGAGGACGGCGACCCGGCTCACCGGCTGCCGGGGTTCAGGGCCTCGTGCAGCGCGATGACCTCGCCGATGACCTCGCCGAGTCGCCCGATGCCCTCGGTGATGACCGCCTCGGGCACGCTCGAGAAATTGAGGCGCATGCTGTTCCTGCCGCGGCCGTCGAGGAACGCCCCCTCGCCGGGCACGAATGCCACCTGGCGCTCGAGCGCCTTGGCCTGCAGCGCCGTGGTGTCGATGAAGTCGGGCAGCGTGGCCCACACGAACAGCCCGCCGCGCGGGCGGGTCCAGGTGGCCTCGGCGGGGAACCGCGCCGCGAGGGCGTCGAGCATGGCGTCGCGCCGGCCGCGGTAGAGCTCGCACACCCGCGCCACGTGCTCGCGGTAGTCGTAGCGCTTGAGGTACTCGGCGACGAACCGTTGGTTATAGGTGCTCGAGCACAGATCGGCGGCCTGCTTGCCCAGGTTCATCTTGCGCAGCACCTGCGGCGGCGACACCGCCCACCCCACGCGCATGCCGGGGACCAGGATCTTCGAGAACGTGCCGAGGTACACCACCCAGCCCGCGCCGTCGTCGAGCTCGTACAGCGTGGGGAGCGGATCGCCCTCGAAGCGGATCTGCCCGTAGGGGTTGTCCTCGATGATGAGCAGGCCCACCCGGTGGGCGAACTCCATCAGGCGCTCCCGGCGCTCGAGCGACATGGTCACGCCGGCCGGATTCTGGAAGTTCGGGACGGTGTAGAGGATCTTCGGCGGGCGGCCCTCGGCCGCCAGGCGCTCGTAGGCTTCTTCGAAGAGGTCCTCGCGCATGCCGTCGTCGTCCATCGGCACGTGGGTCACGTCGGCGCCATACGCGGTGAAGCACGGGGCGGCGCCCGGATACGTGGGCCCCTCGGCCAGCACGGTGTCGCCGCGGTCGACGAACGTGCGGATGCTGAGGTCGATCGCCTGCTGGCCGCCCGTGGTGATCATGATGTCGTCCACGCGGACGCGCGCGCCCTCGTCGGCCATCACCTTGGCGATCTGCTCGCGCAGTTCGCCCATGCCATCGGTGGGGCCGTACTGCAGCGACGACGCCAGGAAGTCGGTGCCGATCTGGCCGACGATCTCGTCGTAGATCTCGCGCGGGAAGGTCTCGGTGTCGGGCAGGCCGCCGGCCAGCGAGATGATGTCGGCCTTCTCGGTGATCGCCATGAGGTCGCGCATCACCGACGACGTGGTGCCCGACGCCAGCGCCGAGAACCGCGACTCGTACCGGGCCGCGTCGGCGGGACCGACCAGCGGCGTCTGCGGCGGGACCGGAGCCCCTGTGCCCGGATTGTCGGTCACGTCACTCGTGCTCATGGTGAGGAGGGCCGTACAGGCCCTGGCAGATCATACGCCGCCCGGGCGTTCGCACCTGCCCGCGCGGGCAGATGGGGGTGAGACGAGCGCAGCGGAACGGCGCCGGGGCTCTGATAGCCTCGCCCACCGTGCCGGCAGACAAGACATCCGCCAGCGCGCGCTTCCCGCTCGCGCTCCTGCGCATCCCGGACCTGCGCCGGGTCCCGCGGGCCGACTGGATGCAGTTGTTGCGGTTCCTCGCCGTTGGCGCGTCGGGCTACGTGGTCAACCTGCTGGTGTTCTGGATCTCCACCACCGCCGGGGCCCACTACATCCCGGCGGCCATCATCGCCTTCGCGGTCGCGTGGCTCAACAACTTCCTGCTCAACCGCCACTGGACGTTCCGCCGCGCCGACAAGGCCATAGTGGCCCAGGGCGTGCGTTACCTGCTCGTCTGCCTTGTGGCACTGGGCGCCAACCTGCTCGTCCTTCACGTGCTCGTTGACGCCGGGCTCGTCGAGCTCCACTCGCAGGCCATCGCGATCGTTCTGGTCACGCCGCTGAACTACCTGCTCAGCCGGCGCTGGTCCTTCCGCTAGGCGGCCGGGGAAGGGTCGGCGTGGCCCCACGTCGCGCCCTCGCCGCCACGCTGCTGGCGGTCGCGTTCGCGCTGGTCATGCCCATGGCGGGCGGCGCACAGCAGCGGCCCAGCGCCGGACTGGCGATCACCACGCCATCGGAGGCGCTCGCCGCCGTTGACGGCGTGCTGGACGGCCTGGCGAAGGGCGCCGCCGACCTGCAGCGCAAGGCCGGATCGAATGTCCCGGGCCGCTCAGGCACGGATGCGGGGGGTGCGGGCGGCAGCACGGGCACCAGCACCATGCCCTCGTACACGCCTGCGCTCACGAAGAACGAGGCCATCGCCATCGCGGAGGCCGATATCGACCTGCGGGACTGGCTGGATGACAACCCCATCCGCCGGACGGCCGCGGAGTTCCAGTCGAAGGACAAGCGGTGGAAGGTGTCGTTCGTGGGCGGGCCCAAGGAGGCCGAGGTGGTGGAGGCCGAGGTGTACGTGGGCGATGAGGAGGGCAACATCGCCGAGGTGCGCACCGGCCCGCAGGTGGCCTGGATGATGGCCCGCGGCTACGAGGGCGCGTTCGGGCGGGCGGTGAACCGCTGGCGCATCTGGATTCCCCTGTGCGTGGTGTTCCTGCTCGTGCTGCTGCCCATCACCCGCCCGCGCAGCCTGCTGTCGTGGCGCACCCTCGACCTGCTGGTGCTGCTGTCGTTCACGGTGTCGTGGGCGTGGTTCAACCAGGGTGACATCTCCACCTCGGTGCCCCTGCAGTACCCGCCGCTCATCTACCTGCTCGCGCGCATGGCCTGGATCACCGTGCGGCGGGCGAGGTTGCGGCGGCTGGTGGATGGTGACGCCGGTGAGGCCAACCCCGGTGACAGTCACCGTTCGGTGACAGTCACCCTGTCCGCGCCCGGTTCGGCTCCTGGTGCGCCGTCCGCGGCGCCGTCTGGTGCGCCGTCCGCGCCCTCCTCCCCGCGCGGGCCCCGCACTCCCGGGCTGCCCGGGTGGATGCCCACGTGGCTGCTGGTGACGGTGCTCGTGGTGCTCATCGCGCTGCGGTGGGGGCTCAATGGGCTGAACAGCAACGTGATCGACGTCGGGTATGCCGGGGTGATCGGCAGCGACCTGATCCTCGACGGCCAGACGCCCTACGGCAACTTCCCCGAGGGGTGCGGCCAGTGCGACACCTACGGGCCGCTCACTTACATCGCCTACATGCCCTTCGAGGCCGCGATGCCCTACACGGGCAAGTGGGATGACCTACCGGCGGCGCACGGGGCCGCCACGCTGTTCGACGGGCTCACACTGCTCGCGCTGCTGGTCCTCGGATGGCGACTCGCCGGGCGCAAGATGGGCCTCACCTTCGCCATCGCGTGGGCGGCGTTCCCCTTCACGGCGTTCACCCTGTCGAGCAATTCCAACGACGCGCTCATATCGGCGTGCCTCGCATGGGGGCTCGTGCTGGCCGCACGACCGCTCGGGCGCGGCGTGATGATCGGCCTGGGCGTGGCCGCAAAGATCGTGCCCGCAATCCTCGTGCCGCTGTGGGCGCGCCACCCATTCCCGCGCGCCGACCGGGCGGCGGGACCCCGGCGCCTCGCCGTGTACATCGGCGGGCTGGCCATCGCCGCGCTGCTCACCGGCTGGGTGCTGTTCCTCGATGGCACCGAGGGCATACAGCGCTTCTGGTCGCGCACGGTCGGCTACCAGGCCGAGCGCGAGTCGCCATTCTCCATCTGGGGACAGTTCGAGTGGCTGCGCCCCGTGCACATCGCCGTGGGGGCGCTGGTAGTACTCGCCGCGCTGCTGGTGATGCGCTGGCCGCGCCGCCTCGACATCGTGCAGTGGGCGGCCATTTCGGCCGCGCTCATCATCGGCTTCGAGCTGGTGCTCACCCACTGGTTCTACCTGTACATCCCGTGGTTCCTGCCGATGATCATCCTCGTGGTGGTGCCCCTCTGGCCCGACCCCGATCCCGAGTCCGCGATTTCCCCGGGCCGGCTTCTCCGCAGGCTGCGGGGCATGCGATACGGGGGCGCCAAGTGAGCCGCCGCGCGGACATCGAGCGACTGCTGCCGTGGCTGCTGTCGCTGCTCGCGGTGCTCGTATGGGTGGGACCCATGCAGTGGGTATCGGCGAGCGTGCCGCAGATCTCCGACATCCCCACCTACGAGGCCGCCTACAGCCAGATGGCCGCGGGCAACCTGCCCTATCTCGACTTCTCGCTCGAGTACCCGCCCGGGGCGGCGGTGATCTTCTGGGCCGCCGGCGTGCTGCCGGGCGATTACGGCGTGGGCTTCTCGTTCCTGATGATGGTGGCGCTGGTGCTCACGGTGATCCCCGTCACCCTCACCGCCCGCGCGCTGGGGCTGAGCCTGTGGCGCCAGGCGGCCGCCGGCGGAATCACCGCGCTCATCCCGCTGCTGCTGGGAGGCCTGGTGGGCACGCGCTTCGATCTGGCGCTGGCGGCGCTGATCGCCTGGATGCTCTGGGCGGTGGTGACCGATCGCATGACCACCGCGTGGGTGCTGCTGGCGCTCGCCGTGCTGGTGAAGCTCATACCCCTGGCGTTCATCCCCGTGCTGGTGATCGTGCACGTGCGCAGGCACGGCGGGCAGCAGGCGCTGCGAAGCGGGCTCATCGGGCTCGCGGTTCTGGCGGTGCTGGCGGTGCCCGTGGCGATACTCGCGCCCAGCGGGCTGTGGGACAGCCTGGCGTATCACCTCGACCGACCCCTGCAGCTGGAGTCCACCGGGGCGGCGTACCTGATGGGCATGCGCCTGCTCGCCGACGTTCCCCTGGCGGTGGAGACCTCATTCGGATCGCAGGGGCTGGCGGGGGGCGCGCCCGACCTCATGGCGCTCATCTCCACCATCGTGCTTGTGGTGCTGGTGCTGGCCATCGCGCTCACGGTGCTCAGGCTGCTGGTGGTGCAGCCACCGTCTGCCGACTCGGCCATCTTCATCGCGGGCATCGCGGCCACGAGCCTGGCGCTGTTGGTGGCGGGCAAGGTGCTCTCGCCGCAGTTCCTGGTGTGGATCGTGCCCTCGGCGGTGCTCATCGGAGGACGCTTCGGCTGGGCGTCGGCGTGGGTGGCGGCGCTGGCCATGCTGCTCACCCAGGCGTACTTCCCGGGCTCGTACTGGAGGCTGGTGGCGCTGCAAGACCAGGAGATGGCGCTGCTGGTGCTGCGCGACGCCGTGCTCATCGCCCTGCTGGCCCTCGTGTGGCCGCGCCGGGGCATGGAAGCCCCGTTGCGCGATGCCCCGGGTCGGCAGGCCCGGCAACGACCCGCGCCGAACCTTGAACGGTGACCTCGCTCATGCCACCCTCCCCTGCTCATCGCGCCCCCCGTGCCCGCAATAAGTTCCATGACCGGAGGGCATCCCATGCCCGCATGGCGCAGGGAACGGGCATCGCTGCAGCCGCCGCCATGGCGCTGGCCGGCGCGCCCGTGCTGGCCAGCGCCACGCCGCCCGCGCCGGGCGCATCGCCCACCGCGCCGGTATCGCCCATCGCGCCGGGATCCACCTCCACTACGCCCGTGAATCCCTCCGTCACCCCCGTGCAGGTGGTGGTGCAGGTGCCCGCCGTGCAGGCCATCACCGTGCGCATCATCCGCGTGTACACCGCCCAGGTGGTGGGCACCCTCGGGCCGGTGAACGCCATGGCCGGGCCCACCACCATCCCGTGGTCGGGCGGGCGCGGCCCCGGCGGCACGGGGCAGCCGGTGGCCGACGGCCAGTACCGCTTCGAGGGCCTCGCGGCCGACGGCCTGACGGTGCTGCCCGCCACGCCGGCGGCGGTCACCGTGGACATGACGGCGCCCAAGCCCGTGGTCGACGTTCCGGCCCCGACGATCCCGGCGAGCAGGCGCACGTCGCTACCCCTTCGCCCCGGCGGTGCGGACGAGGTGCGCGCCATCGTGCGCAGGCCCGGCGATGGCGCCCCGCTGGCGTCCGGCCCATGGGTGGCGGCCACCGACGCCCTGGCCCTGCCGAAGGCACTGGCACGGCGGGGCATCATCGGCACGGTGGAGGTATCGGCCGAGGGCCGTGACGCCGCAGGCAACACGGGCACGGGCGACCCGGTGATCTGGGCACTGCAACCTGCTGCGGGTGCGCCGATGGTGGTGCGCCGCATCAAGACGAAGAAGCCGCTCGTGGCCCTGACGGTGGACGATGGCTACGGCCCCTCGGAATCAGTGCGGATGATCGAGGCCGCGCGCGCGGCAGGGGTGACTGTCACCTTCTGCTTCAACGCCATCAACGGCCGCGTGTGGAGCGCGTCGTTTCGCCAGATGCTGCGCGAGGCCGTGAAGGACGGCAGCCTGGAGATCTGCAACCACGGCTACGCGCACAACACCAGCGAGAGCACCAGCGCATCGGCCGGAACGGCTGACCTCAGCCGCAACAAGCCCTGGGACGACATCGCGGGGGTGGCATCCGGGCCCTTCTACCGCCCGCCCTACGGCGCGTTCGGGCCCGGCCTCCGCGCGGCGGCCCAGGCCACCGGATACCGTTACGTGCTCATGTGGGACGTCGACACCAACGACTGGCAGGGCCCGAGCGCGTCGGTCATCACCCAGCGCGCGGTGGGCGGGGCGCGTCGCGGGTCGATCATCCTCATGCACACCAAGCCGAATACCGCGGCTGCCTTCCCGGACATCATCCGTGGCCTCAAGCGCAAGGGGCTCGAGCCCGTGGGCCTCGGCGAGCTGTTCGCCGCCGGCCGCCCCGGCTAGGCCCGGGCAGCACGTGACCTCGGAGAGGGTGCTCACCCGCAGGCAGGCCATCACCGCCGCGGGGGGAGTGCTGCTGGCAGCATCGGCCGCGGGCATTCCCGGCGTGGCGGCGGCGGGCCGGGTCGGTGCGCGGGTGCACGTGGTGGGCGCCGGGCTGGCGGGGCTTTCGTGCGCCGCGCGACTGGTGCAGGCGGGCGTCGACGTGCGGGTGTGGGAGGCCCGCGATCGCCTTGGCGGGCGCACGCTCACCGACCTCGACCTGGTGCAGGGCGGCTGGGTGGAATGCGGCGGGGAGTTCATCGATGCCGAGCACGCGGCCATGCGGCGCCTGTGCGCCGGGTTCGGCATCGCCCTTCAGGACCTCCAGCAGCTGGACGCCCCCGGCAGCGCGCGCGACCTGGTGGCGGGCAGGGTGTACCGGGGGGCGTGGGCATCGGCACCCGACGCCCGTCTGGCCAACCGTGCGGCCCGCGACCTTCGCAGCATGGGCGAGGCGCGCCTCGACCGCATGAGCGCGGCGGCATGGCTTGCCCGCGCCGTTTCCGGCTGGCCGTCGAGTGCCTTCGCCCGCTACCGGGCGGCACTGGTGCGCAGCGAGTTCGGGGTGGACCCCTCCGCCCTCTCGGCCCTGTGGCTGGTCGCCGACCTGGCGACCGATGCCGACGCGCAGGAAGACCAGGACGGCGCCGAGCGCTACCGCATCGAGGGCGGCACGGTGCGGCTGGTCACGGCGCTCGAGCGATCGATCGGCGCCGAGCGCATCACGCGCGGCGCCCGCCTGGTGACAGTCACCACGTCGCGCAGCGGCGTCACCCTCGTGCTCGATGGCCCCGATGGCCGTCGCACCGAGCAGGGCGACCGCGTGGTCATCACGCTGCCCCCGCGCGTGCTGCCGGGCGTGGACATGCGCCGGTCGGGGGTGCCGCGCGGCGTGGTGCAGGGCATCGAGGCGATCGGCATGGGCACCAACGCCAAGTTGATCATCCCGTTCGAGCGGGCCGCATGGGAAGGAGCGGGCTGGAACGGCGACGGCACCAGCGACACCGTGCTCGGCAGCACATGGCAGGCCACCATGGGGCAGCGCGCACGGGGCGTGGCGCTTACCACGCTGGTGGCCGGGGCGCTGGGTGCGCGCATCAGCGGCCCGGACCATGGCCCAGCCACCCCGTGGTCGGTGGATGAGCGCCTGGCGCTCGTGAGTCGCATCGCGCCCGGATCGGCCGACGCCGCCCGCCCGGGCGCGGTGGTGCACGCCTGGGCGCGCGACCCATTCGCACGCGGCTCGTACTCAGCCGCGCGCCCGGCTCAGGATGCCACGTGGCCCGACCTCGCGCAGCCCTATGGCGTGGTGCATTTCGCAGGCGAGCACGCCGACCCCGAGTACTCGGGCTACATGGAGGGTGCCGTGCGCTCGGGGCAGCGCGCGGCGCGTCAGGTGATCGCCGCCCTGTAGCGGGGCTGCCTAGCCCTGCGCCGGGGGCTGCGCGGGCTGCTTCACCCGGCCCCATAGGGGGGCTAGGCGCGCCATCTGGTGCGTGGGCGGCACGTCGTCGTGCAGTGCGGGGTGGCCATCCACCATTCGTGCCAGGGCCCGGCCCGATCGCGCCTGCCACGGCGCGGCGTCGCGCGCCAGGGCGCGGCCGGTGGCCTCGGGCGGAAGCGGCCGGTCGCCGGCCAGCAGCAGCACGTTGCCGGACGTCCGGTGCTCAAGCACCGCGGGCTCGGCCAGCAGGGCAACCTCGGCGTGCTCGCCGCACATGCCGGCGACCACCGCGCGCGCGAGCTCCAGCGGCTCCACGTCGATGAGGTTCATCGCGTGCAGCCCACCGGGGCGCAGCACGCGCCGCACGTCGGCGATGAACTCCGCGGTGGAGAGAGCATGCGGCGCCATGAGCCCCACGAAGGCGTCCACCACCACGATGTCGAGCGAGTCGTCGGGCAGGGCGGCGATGGCCGCGCGCCCGTCGCCCACGCGCACCTTTAGGCGCGGCACGGCATCGAGCATCAGATGATCGCGCGACACCTGCACCACGCCGGCGTCGCGCTCCATCACCCTCACCTGTGCCCGGCGGCGCGTGGCCACGAGGTATCGCCCCAGCGTGCAGGGCCCACCCCCCACCTGCAGCACGTCCAGGCCGTCGCGCGCCGGGAACATCGCATCGATCACGCCGACGAGATGCCGCAGGTACTCGAACCGGATGCGCGTGGGGTCGTCGAGATCCACGTGGCTGGCCTCCACCCCATCCATCAGCAGCAGCCGCCCACCCGGATGCCCGGGCTCGCGGTCAGCCCGGATCTCGATGGTCACGTAATCCGCCACAATCGGATACGCAGGCGCAGGTGGGGCCCCCATCAGCCCAGTGTGGCGGACGCCTCGCCTGTGGAAAAGGTGACTGTCACCATCGCACCCATCGCCGGGCGGGGCGTGCCCCGCGAGGGGTGCGCCAGGACCGGACCCGGCGCCCCGGCGGCGAGCCGGGGCACCAGGAGCGGTCAGACGTTGATGGAGTCGCGGTTGCCCGTGATCTCGGTGATCAGCTCGCCCATCACATCCTTGGCGTCGCCGAACACCATGAGCGTCTTCTCGTTGAAGAAGAGCTCGTTCTCGACCCCGGCGAAGCCCGGGCGCATGGAGCGCTTGACCACCATCACCGTCGCCGCCTTGTCGACGTCCAGGATCGGCATGCCGTAGATCGGGCTCTTCTGGTCGTGGCGCGCGGCGGGGTTGACCACGTCGTTGGCGCCCAGCACCAGCACCACGTCCACCTGCGGGAACTCGGGGTTGATGTCCTCCATGTCCAGCAGCTGCTCGTACGGCACGTTGGCCTCGGCCAGGAGCACGTTCATGTGCCCCGGCATGCGGCCGGCCACCGGGTGGATGGCGTACTTGACCTCCACGCCCTCCTTCTCGAGCGTGTCGGCGAGCTCGCGCACCTTGTGCTGCGCCTGCGCCACCGCCATGCCGTACCCGGGAACCACCACCACGAGGCGGGAGTTCTTGAGGATCTCCCCGGCCTCGTCAAACGAGGCGCTGCGGATGGAGCCGACCTCCTGGTCGCCCCACTCGGCCTCGGTGGCGCCGAACGCCCCGAACAGCACGTTGCGGAACGACCGATTCATCGCGCGGCACATGATGATCGAGAGGATCAGGCCCGACATGCCATCGAGGGCACCCGCCACGATGAGCAGGTTGTTCTCGAGCACGAATCCGAGCAGCGCGGCCGCGATGCCGGCGTAGGAGTTCAGGAGCGCGATGACCGTCGGCATGTCGGCGCCGCCGATCGGGATGATCAGCAGCACGCCGAAGGTGAGGCCGGCGATGATGATGACCGGGATCGCCCACACCTGCGACGGGTCGATGGCCAGGATGACCACCATCACCGCCGCGAGGCCGAGCACCGCGAAGTTGAGGGTCTTCTGCAGCGGGAACACGATGGGCCGCTGCGCCAGCCATTTGACCTCCTGCAGCTTGCCCGCCGCCATGAGCGAACCGGTGAAGACCAGGGCGCCGAGCACGATCTCGATTCCCAGCACCGCCATCACGAACCAGTTGATGTCGGGCGTGGCGTCGTAGAACTTGGCGATGCCCACGAGGCCCGCCGCCAGCGCGCCGAACGCGTGAGACAGCGCGATGCGCTGCGGCATGGCGGTCATGGGAACCAGAAGGCCCAGCGGCACGCCGATAGCGGCACCGATGAGCATCGCCACCGCGATGTAGATGTAGCCGGTGGTGGTGATGACCGGCAGCAGCAGCGTGCCGATGATGGCAAGCACGAAGCCGATCTCGCCGGCGAGGATTCCCTTGCGGGCCGTCTTGGCATCGGACATCCACTTCAGCGACAGCACGAAGCCGATCGCACCCGCCAGGTAGAGCAGGCTGATGAGGATGTACAGGCCGGCGTCGGTGCTGGCGTCCGGGAAGAACGACACCGCCATGGGGAGGAGGTTTTCCATCACATTGCCTCGGCCTCTGCCGACTCAGGCTTCTTGGGCTTCTCCCGCGGCTTGAACATCTTCAGCATCTTGTCGGTGATGAGGAATCCACCGACCACGTTGATCATCGATGCGATCACGGCGACGAAGCCGAGGATCGTGGTGTAGGCCGTGTACTGGCCACCCAGCACCACGATGGAGCCCACCAGGGAGATCGCCGAGAGGGCGTTGGTGAGCGCCATGAGCGGGGTGTGCAGAAGGCGCGGGACACGACGGATCGTCTCGAAGCCCAGGAACCCGGCCAGGGCGAACACGAAGAGCCCCGTCATGATGAACTCGACGCTGACGTTCACTTGGCGGCCTCCTCAACAGCCGGGGTTTCGTCGGACTCGGGCTCGGGATCCGGCGCCGGGGGCTCGGGCTCGGGGAGCTTCTCCAGGCCGAGGGCCTCGCGCACGCGGTTGTTCACCACGTCGCCGCCGCTGGCCACCATGCTCTCCTTGACGACGTCGTCGTCCACGCCGGTGTGCAGCGCGCCGTCCGCGACCATCAGGCTCAGGAAGTTGGCCACGTTCTTGCCGAAGAGCTGGCTCGAGTGCACCGGGATGCTGCCCGGCAGGTTGACCACGCCGATCACCTTCACGCCGGCCACGTCGACGGTCTCGCCGGCAACGGTGGGCTCGCAGTTGCCGCCCTGTTCGGCGGCGAGGTCCACGATCACCGAGCCCGGTGCCATCTGCTTCACCATCTCAGTGGTGACGATGACCGGGGCGGTGCTGCCCTGCACCTGCGCGGTGGTGATGACCACGTCGCTGCCCGCCACGGTCTTGGCCATGAGCTCCTGCTGCTTGCGGATGGTGTCCTCGGAGAGCTGCTTCGCGTAGCCGCCCGAGCCCTCCTCCTGGCCTGTCTCCAGCGGCAGCTCCACGAAGCGCGCGCCGAGCGACTCCACCTCTTCGCGCGCGGCGGGGCGCACGTCGTAGGCCTCCACCAGCGCGCCGAGGCGGCGCGAGCTTGCGATGGCGGCAAGGCCGGCCACGCCGGCGCCGATGATGAACACCTTTGCGGGGGCGATGGTGCCGGCCGCGGTGGTGAGCAGCGGGAACATGCGCGGAAGCTGGTCCGCGGCGATGACCACCGCCTTGTACCCGGCCACGGCCGCCTGCGACGAGAGGATGTCCATCGACTGCGCGCGCGTGGTGCGGGGCACGAGCTCGAGGGCGAACAGCGTGGCGCCGGTCCCGGCGACGGCCTGCACCAGCTCGGGGCGCGCGAACGGCGCCACGGCGCCCACCACCACCTGGCCCTGGCGCAGCTTGCCGATGTCGGCGCACTGCGGTTCGCCGTCCATCACGTTCACCTGTACCAGCACGTCTGCGCCGAACGCGTCATCGCGGCTGCCCACGCGGGCACCGCGGTCGGTGAACGCGGCGTCCGGGTAGCCGGCCGCGTCACCCGCGCCCGACTCGATCACGATCTCGAAGCCCGCCTTGGTCAGTTGGGGAAGCGCCGTGGGCGACAGGGCCACGCGGGTCTCGCCCGCGCGGTTCTCACGCGGTACCCCAACCACCATGCGCGGCGTGTCGGTTGTGGCCATCTCGCTCTTCTGGTCGGTCCCGAGCCCCGAGCGCGCTAGTCGCGCAGTGCCGCGATCGGCAGGTTCGGAGTTGGTGTCGGGCGGTGGATCATGGACGCGTCACGCGGGAACCCGGGCGTGGCAAAGGGCGCAGGCTATCCCGGGAGGATGGAGATTGGTACATGACCGCACCCGGGAGTGCAACGTGCGAACCGATGCCGCGGGACAGGGATCCCGGGGGCCGCCTCGCATCAGCGCCCCGCGGCGTCCAGGCGGGCGAACTCCTCGTCGCTCAACGCGAGGCCCACGGCGCCCAGCATCTCCTCCACATGGGCCGTGCTCGTGGCGCTGGCGATGGGGCTCACCACCCCCGGGTACCGCATGAGCCAGGCCAGCGCCACCTGCCCCGGGGTGGCGTCGTGCGCCTCGGCGATCTCGTCGAGCGCGGCCAGCATGGCCCACCCGCGATCGTTGAGGTAGGCGCGCGCGATACCCCTGGCGCGGGGGGTCTGGGGCAGGTCCTCGCCCGGCCGGTACTTGCCGGTGAGGAACCCCCGGGCGAGCGTGAAGTAGGGCGCCACGCCGATGTGCTCGCGTACGCAGACGGCCTCGCCGTCGCCCTGGTACTCGGCGCGCTCCAGCAGGTTGAAGTGCGGCTGGAAGCCCTGGAAGCGCGCGAGGTCGTCCGACTCGGCCACGTCGAGCGCCTCGGCGAGGCGGCCGGGCGAGTAGTTGGACGCGGCCAGGTACTGCACGAGGCCCTCCTCCCTGAGCGCATCGAGGTTGCGCAGGGCGTCCGCCAGCGGGATCGCCGGGTCGTCCTGGTGCGCGTAGTAGAGGTCGATGCTGTCCACGCCCAGGCGCTCGAGCGACCCCTCGATGCCGGCGCGCACGTTCTCCCTGTCCAAGCCCGCGCGCATGTGCGGGTCGCCCGGATAGCCCACCTTGGTGGCAACCACCAGGTCGTCAGGGCGCCCGCGCGACGCCAGCCACCGCCCGATGATGGCCTCCGACTCGCCGCCCTGGTTCCCGGGCACCCATGTGGAATAGACAGTGGCGGTGTCGATGAAGTTGCCGCCGGCCCCGACATAGGCGTCCAGCACGGCGAACGATGTCTCCTCGTCGCATGTCCACCCGAACACGTTCGTCCCGAGGCACACGGGGGACACCTCGAGTTCGGTCGATCCAAAGCGGCGGCGTTCAGGCATGGGCGCAACCTACCCGTTTGGCCGCGCCATCCGCGGCCAGTTCGTGACGAAACGGACATGTTGCGCATGTGCCCCGCACCCACCCGTACCACTTGAAATCCTGCGCCGATGGGCGACCATGCGGCGTATGGATTTCAGGAAGCAGGGCACCGATGAGCACGCAGTGGTGGTCGCGCTGACCACCGAGCACCTGCGGGCCATTGAGGCGGCGCTCGACCTCGCACGGGCGGTGGAGCACGGGGAGATCTCCGTGAGCGACCCCGACGAGCTCGGCCAGGCCAGCGTGGCCGCTGAAGGGCTGTCCCAGATCGCCCGCCTCACCGCCGCGAGCGCGTAGGCAGCCATTGCGCGAGGAGCCCGGTATCCCGGGCCCCTTCTCATTCGCGTCGATCCAGCAGCGGGGCGTCCTACTTGGACGACCAGCCCTGCGCCGAGTGGCTGCCGTCGCAGAACGGCTTGTTGGCGCTCAGCCCGCACCGGCACAGCGCGATGATGGGGTTGAGGTCCGTGAACGGCTGGCCGTCCTCTCCGGTGAGCGTGAAGTCCCCGCTCACCAGAATCGGGCCGTCCTCCTTGAGGCTGATCTCCGCTCCGTCCGCCATGGGGTCTCCCTCCGAGGTACTTGCACGGGCAAGTAGAGGGTACCGTGCCGCTCGCTGCCAGTGGTGGGAGTACGGCTTATTACATTGCCCGTCGATGAGCACCGCCGAGCACCCGAACATGCCCGCGCCCCCCGCCGCCGGAAGCTCCAAGGCGCATATCTGGGCGCTGGTGCTCACGGGCATCGGCTTGTTCATGGTGACGCTCGACAACCTGGTGGTCACCACAGCGCTTCCGGTGATCAGGGTGGACCTGGGCGCGTCGGTGGCCACGCTCGGCTGGGTGCTGAACGGGTACACCCTGGCCTTCTCGGCGCTGCTGCTCACCGGTGCGGCGCTGGGCGACCGCTTCGGCCGGCGTCGGGTGTTCGCCGCGGGACTGCTCATCTTCGCCGTGGCATCGGCCGGGTGCGCACTGGCCCCGAACATCGAGTGGCTCATCTTCTTCCGGGCCCTGCAGGGCCTGGGCGCGGCCCCCGTGCTGCCGCTCTCGCTCACGCTGCTGGCCGATGCCTTCCCGCCCGGCAAGCGCGGGCTGGCCATCGGCATCTGGTCGGGAGTCTCGGGCCTCGCCGTGGCCGCCGGGCCGGTGATCGGCGGGGTCATCGTCGACGGCATCTCGTGGCACTGGATCTTCTGGGTGAATGTGCCGATCGGCATCATCGCGGCCGGCCTCACCCTCTGGAAGCTGCGGGAGTCGCACGGGCCCGACACCGGGCTCGACCTCATGGGCATGCTCCTCGCCGGCGTCGGGGTGTTCGCCATCGTCTACGGCATCGTGCGCGGCAACGAGGCGGGCTGGGGGTCGCCGGAGATCCTCGGCACCCTGCTCGGGGGCGTGGCCTTCGTGCTGGGCTTCCTCTGGTGGGAGTCGCGGGCCCCGCACCCCATGCTGCCGCTCAGGTTCTTCCGCAACCGGGGGCTCAACGTGGCCAACGCCGCATCGGTCTGCCTCTACTTCGGCCTGTTCGGCGCCGTGTTCTTCCTCGCCCAGTTCCTGCAGACCGTCCAGGGGGACAGCCCCACCGAGGCCGGGCTGAAGGTGCTGCCCTGGACCATCATGCCCATGTTCATCGCACCGCTCGCCGGCCTCTTCAGCGACCGCTTCGGCGCGCGGCCCTTCATGGTGGCGGGACTGCTCATCATGTCGGGGGCATTCCTGTGGATGGGCCTGGTCACCACGCCCACCATCTCCTACCTGGGCCTATTCGGCGGATTCCTGCTGGCCGGCTTCGGAATGTCGATGGTGTTCGCCCCGGTGTCGAACCTGCTGGTGCAGTCGGTACCCGAGGTGGACATCGGCAAGGCGTCGGGCACCAACAACACCGTGCGCGAGATCGGCGGCGCCATGGGCATCGCCGTGATGACGGCCATCTTCGTGGCCAGCGGCTCGTACGACACCGGGAAGGCCTACGTGGACGGCCTCAACCCTGCCGTGCTGGTGGCGGCCGGCGTGCTGCTGGTGGGAGCCATCATCGCGCTCTTCGCCCCGCGCCTCGCCGGCCCGACGCCCGAGGGCATGGCCGCGCACTGACCCGATCGGTCAGCTGCGCGTGCAGGGGAGCACGGCGGCGCCCGTTGCGTCGCAGCGCCGCTCCGTGCGTCAGGTGCCGGGCGCGGCGGCGGGCGCGGCTGTGCCCGCCTTCGCCTCGTCCTCGGCCTGCCACTCCCTGATCGACTTGCGCAGGAACCAGTATTGCCACATGCCCCACACGATCTGCGTGCCCAGCGCCACGCCGGTCCACACCAGCACGCCGGCGGTGGCGTAGTGCACCTCCATGCCACCGGCCACCAGCACGGCGATGGCGAGGCCCTGGACCCCGCCGATGCCGCCGGGAAGCGGCACGAGCGACCCCACCTGGCCGATGAAGTACGCCATGAGCATCACCGGCAGCGCGATGGGCTCGGTGACCGACGCGATGCCCAGGTAGAACGCCACGAAGTCGAAGCCGGGGTTGGCCAGCATGCCGCCGATGGCGGCGGGGCGGCGCAGCGTGCGGATGGCGTCGTAGGCGCCCGGGGGGAGGCGATTGCCGATCTCCCGGACGAGCACGCGGGTCTTGGCAAACCGGCCCATGAGCTTCTCCTGGCTGTCATCGGGCGGGGGCACGAACGTCTTGCCCTTGCGGGCGAAGAGCAGGATCACGATCACCATCGCGGCGGCGATGGCCGCGGGGATCCACGTGAGGGCCGGGTGCAGGTCGCCGCCCACCAGGCCCGCGCCGATGAGCACACCCAGCAGCATGATCATCACCGTCATCACGGTGTTGGAGAGGATGAGGAACGCCGCGGTGGTGCGCGAGATCTGCGCGGCGTTGAACCCCGCGCGCGCCAGCGCCCAGAACTGCACGGCGAACCCGGTGGCGCCACCGCCCGGCAGGGTGTCGCCCAGGGCCAGGCGCGACGTGGTGAGCTGCATGCTCTCCTTCAGCGAGAGCGGGCGCACAGGGGTGTCGCTGCCCTGCGGGAGCGTGCGGGCGGCCGCCCCGTACACGGCCCAGAAGAGCAGCACGTACCCCGCCACCGAGAGGATCTCGAACGGCACCGCCAGCGCCACCAGCCGGGGATCGCCGGCCTCGACGTCCGCCCAGATCTTCGGCACCAGCTTGACGACGAAGAAGATGATGATGAGGAACACCGCATAGGTGAGGATGCGCTTGAGCAGGCCCTTGAGCGCTGCGTGGTCCATGTGCCGCCACGCCTTGGGGTCGATGTGCTTGCCCCGCATGCGCTGGGGAATGAAGCGCGTGAGTCTCGACACGTGCCTGACGCTACCCAACCGCCTCCGGGGCGTGTGCGAGGATCGCACCCGATGGCGTTCCCTCGGTCCGAATGAGCAGCATGGCGACACCGGTGCCAACATGATGTGGCCGCGGCGCGAGCCCGCGGTCAGGAAGCGAGTGCGACCCACGCGCCCGCTGCTGCTGGCGTTCCTGAGCGTCATCGCCGTGGGCACGGCGCTGCTCATGCTGCCCATCAGCAGCACCGGTTCCGAGGCGGCGCCATTTCGCGACGCCGTGTTCACCTCTGCGAGCGCGGTGACCGTGACGGGCCTCACCGTGGTGGACACGGCCAGCTACTGGACGGGGTTCGGCGAGGCGGTGCTGCTGGTGCTCATGCAGCTGGGCGGCCTGGGCATCATGACCTTCACGGCCCTGCTGGTGGTGATCATCGGAGGGCGCCTCGGCATGCGGCGCCGGCAGGCCGCGCAGGCCGAGCAGGGAATCCTCGATCCCGGCGAGATCAAGCGGGTGATCATCGGCGTGGCCATCCTCTCGGCGGCCATCGAGACCCTGCTCGCCATCGTGCTCTTCCTGCGCTTCCTCACGCTGGGGCTGAGCCCGGGCAACGCCGCCTGGGACGCCGCGTTCCAGTCGGTGAGCGCCTTCAACGGCGCCGGATTCTGCCTCTTCACCGACAGCCTCGCGCGGTTCCAGGGCGACGTCATCGTGCTCGGCGTCATCGCCATCGGCATCATCGCTGGCGGGCTCGGCGTGCCGGTGTGGGCCGACCTCACCCGGCGCAAGCGCATGGGCCTGAAGCACCGCCGGTGGTCGTTCCACACCCGGCTCACGCTCATGGGCACGGCGATCCTGCTGGTGCTCGGGTTCCTGGTGATCACCATCTTCGAGTGGACCAACCCCGGCACGCTCGGCGGCATGCCGGTGGGCGAGCGGGTGCTGAACGGGGCCTTCCAGGCGGTGACGCCGCGATCGGCGGGCTTCTCCACGGTGGACGTCGGCTCGATGCGCGAGGAGACCCTGCTCTTCACCGACTTCCTCATGCTCATCGGCGGCGGCAGCGTGTCGCCGGCCGGGGGCATCAAGGTCACCACCATGCTGGTGCTGGTGTTGGCCACCACGGCGTCGCTGAAGGGTGCGGCCGACGTGCAGTTCATCGGCCGGCGACTGCCCACGGCGGCAATCCGCCAGGCGCTCGCCGTCACCGTCATCTTCGCCGGCTCGATCCTGGTGGGCACCATCGCGCTGCTCATCGCCGCGGACGTCGGCCTCAACGCCGCGCTCTTCGAGGTGACCTCGGCGTTCACCACCACCGGGCTGTCAACCGGCATCACCGGCTCGCTGCCGGGCGTCGCCCAAGGCATACTGATCGTGCTCATGGTGGTGGGACGCCTCGCGCCGCAGCTCCTGGGCGCCGCGCTCGTGCTGCGCGAGACCGGAACCACCTACCGCTACCCCGAGGAGAGGCCGATCGTTGGCTAGTCGCGCGCAGATCATGGTCGTGGGGCTCGGGCGGTTCGGGTCCGCCGCTGCGAGCAGCCTGGTGGAGCTCGGCCAGGACGTCATTGGCGTGGACAACGACGCGAAGCTCGTGCAGCGCAACGCCGCCATGCTTTCCGAGGCAGTGCAGGTTGACGCCACCGACATCGACGCCATGCGGCTCATCGGCGCGCTGGACGTGCAGACGGCCGTGGTGGCCATCGGCAACGACATCGAGGCCAGCATCCTGGCCGCGTCGGTGCTGCTGGAGCTCGAGGTGCCCCGGGTATGGGCCAAGGCGGTGAGCGATCGCCATGGGCGCATCCTCGAGCGGCTGGGCGTGCACCGCGTGGTGTTCCCCGAGCGCGACATGGGCGACCGCGTGGCGCACGGCCTGGTGGGCCTGGCCATCGACTTCGTGCTCATCGGAGCCGACTTCGCCATGGCCGAGACCACCGCGCCCAAGGAGGCCCTCGGGCGCACGCTGGCCGAGGTGGGGCTGCGCAGCAAGTACGACGTCACGGTGGTGTGCACCAAGGCGCCGGGTGGACGATTCAGCCTCACCGGCCCGGACACCGTGCTTCTCCCCGACGATATCCTGCTGGTCATCGGGGAGAAGGAGAACGTCGAGAGGTTCTCCCGCCTCGACTAGGCGCCCTGGCGCGCCGCTAGGGCCAGAGGCTGCGGGCCGGCGACACCCGACAGCGCCACGCGGGCCAGGCGGGTGACGACGGAACGGAGAGTGGGTTCTCCAGAGGATGGTGTGCTCACGCCGAGGGCGCACTACGCGCAACTGTGAGTATCCCCGTAGAATCGCTGTTCCCACGCGGGAAAAGCGCCCTCGGCGCAGCCTTGGTGGGTTACCCCGAAACCCGATGTCCCGGGGGACCGGGATCCGGCTCAGCGGAGGGGGGGTAGCACCCCTGTTACCGCCCCGGGACCACTGGCCACCGGCCTCGTACGGGCCACGAGCAGCAGCACCCCGGCGCCGCCCAGCAGCAGCAGGGCGAGCAGCGGAGCCAGCACGGTGAGCTGGCGCACGGTGGGCACCTGCGTGAGCGCGCCACCGATGTCCTCGAAGATTCGCACCAGGTCATCGGTGGACGTGGTCTGGGCGAATACCCCGCCGGTCTGGGTGGCCATGGCCGCCAGGGTCTCCGGCGGCGGCGGCCTGTCGGGGCGGCCGGGGTCGTTGCCCAGCATCACGGTGTAGACCGGCACGCGCTTCTCGCGGGCGCGCTGGGTGGCATCCTCGGGCGTGATCCCCACGTTGCCCGCGCCATCGGTGAGCACCAGCACGCGGCCGGCCGACTGCTGCGGCGTGGCCGGCAGCGAGTCGAGCACGCCGGCACCGCTCAACGCGCCCAGGCTGGCCACCACGGCCGACCCGAGGGCGGTGCCCTCCTTCACCTCGACGTTGTCGAGCGCGGCGCGCACCGCCGGGCGGTCGAGCGTGGGCGCCACGCGCACCACTGCCCGGTCGTTGAAGGTGGCCAGGCCCACGAGGGCCTCATCGGGCGCGGCGTCGAGGAACCGGTTGGCGGCCTCCGTCGCGGCATCGAGGCGCGTGGGCTGCAGGTCGGTCTTCTGCATGCTCTTCGAGGTGTCGATGGCCAGCATCACCGCGCCCTGGCGGCGTTCCTCGGTGGTGTCCACGGCCGGGCGCGCAAGGGCGACGGGTCCCATTGCCGCGGCCAGGATGGCCAGGCCCAGCGCCACGCGGCGCAGCATGCGGGCGCGCGAATCGGCCCCGATGGCCATCACGCGCGGGTCGGCGAACGCCCCGGCGGCCTCGCCGCGCTGGCGCTCCCACACCACGGCCAGCGCCACCAGCACGGGAACGATGAGCAGCGCCCACAGCCACATCGGCGAGAGGAAGGTCACAGCCGCGGCCCCACGCGCCAGGCCGCCACGCCGGCCATCACCAGCAGCAGCGCCGCGAGTGCGGTGGGCCAGGCGGTGGCCTCGCTCATGATGGTCTTGGTGCCGACGAACGTGCCGAGGTCCTCATACACCGTGCGCACCGACTCGGCGTCCTTGCTCTCGAAGGCCTCTCCCCCGGTGATCTCGGCCACGGCCGCCAGCGACGCCGGGTCGGGCGGCACGGCGCGGCCATCGGGCAGCACGCCCTCGGCCGTGCCGAGGGCCACGGTGTACACCGGCACGCCGGAATCCTTGGCCACCTGTGCGGCGTCCTGCGGAATGGTGCCCACGGTGTTGGCGCCGTCGGAGAGCAGCAGCACGCGGGCGCTCCTCACCGTGTCCGCCCCCGGCTGGGTGGAACGGATGGCCTCCACCGACGAGATGATCGCCTCGCCCGACGCCGTGGCGCCGTCAGCCACCAGGGAGTCCACCGAGCGCTTGAACGCCTCGCGGTCGGTGGACGGCGGCAGCAGCACGTCGGCCTGGCCGTTGAAGGCCACGAGGCCCACCTGGAACTGCCGCGGCACCTTATCGGCGAAGGTCTTGGCGGCGTCCTGCGCGGCGCGCAGGCGGTAGGGCGACACATCATCGGCGGCCATCGATCCCGACACGTCGATGGCCAGCATGATGGTGCCCTCCTCGCGGGGCACGCTGGTCACCGACTCCGGCCGGGCCAGGGCCACGGTGAAGGCCGTGAGGGCCAGCACCAGCAGTGCGCCGGGCAGCCAGCGGGTCCAGCGGCGGCGTGGGGCGGCGAAGGCCACCAGGTCGAGGTCGGCGAACGGCACGGCCGCGCGACGGCTGCCGCGGCGCTCGCGCAGCACCCACCAGGCCACACCCGCGAACAGCGGGATGAGCAGCAGCAGGGCCGAGGGGCTCGCGAAACTCACGATGCTCACGCGGCCCTCCGGGCGGGCCGGGCGGTGCCCAGCGCACGCGCTATGTCGAGCAGCCAGTCGCGGCCGGGCTCCATCACCACATAGCGCGCGCCCGTGCGGGCGATCATCGCCCGGCGGCGGCGCTCGGCATCCCCCACCGCCGCGGCGAAGCGCTGCTGGAAAAGCGGGTCAGAGGTATCAACCAACAGCGTGCGACCGGTCTCCACATCGCGCAGGGGAATCACCCCGACCGGCGGGATATCCCGCTCGCGCCGGTCGCGGATCTCCACCACGATCACGTCGTGCTTGCGGCTGAGCCCGCCGATGGCGCGCTCCAGCCCCTCGGCCCAAGGCATGTCGCTGATGATCACCACCATGCCGCGGTGCTTGGCCACGCGACCCATGAGGCTCACGGCCCGGGCCAGGTCGGTGCGGCCCTCCCCATGGGGCACCACCGATTCCACGGCGGCCACGGCCTCGATGAGCCCGCGGCGATCACCGCGCGGGGGGTGCATCAGGTCGAGGTCGCCACGGGTGGTCACGGCCAGGCCCAGCCGGTCGCCGCGCCGGCGCAGCACCACACCCAGCGCCGCCACCACCTCGCGGGCCTGCTCGATCTTGGTGCCGCCGTGCGTGCCGAAGGCCATGGACGGCGACATGTCCACGAGCGCCCAGGTGGTGAGCACGGGCTCGAGCTCGGGCACGCGCACCATGGGCTGGCCCGACCGCGCGGTGAGCGGCCAGTCGATCCACCGCACGTCGTCGCCCGGCTCGTACGCACGCGTGATCGCGGCCTCGCCGCCGGGGCCCGGGCGCCGTCCGCGCCGCTCGCCCTGCAGAAGGCCGTCGAGCCTGCGCCCCACCCGCACCTCCACGCGCCGCAGCAGCGACGCGGCGCTGCGGCCGATGGACGCCGACTGCGCCTGGGCGTCAGCCGGCGGCGCGGCCGCCACCGATCTCCACCTTGGGCTGGGGGATCGCCGCGACGATGCGGTCGAGCACCTGGTCGGGCTCCACCTCGGCCGCCAGGGCCTCGTAGCTCAGCACCACGCGGTGGCGCAGGCAGTCGTGGAACAGCGACGCGACATCCTCGGGCAGCACGTACGAGCGGCCGCGCATCACGGCCAGCGCGCGAGCGCCGCGGATGAGCGACAGCGATGCGCGCGGCGACCCGCCGAGCTCCAGGTAAGGCGCCAGGTCGGGCAGGCCGGCATCGGCGGGGTTCCTGGTGGCGCTCACCAGCTGCACGGCGTACGAGCGAACGCGGTGGTCGACGAAGACCTCATCGGCCTTCGTCTGCAGCTCGATGATCTGGTCGGGGTCGAGCAGGCGGCGCGGCTCGGGCGGGTCGGACGCCATGCGGCGCACGATCTCCTCCTCATCGGCCGCCGTGGGGTAGCCCACCACCAGCTTGAAGATGAAGCGGTCGAGCTGGGCCTCGGGCAGGGCGTACACGCCTTCGCTCTCGATGGGGTTCTGCGTGGCCAGCACGAAGAACGGCGTGTCCACCGGGTGGGTGTCACCGGCGATCGACGCGTGGCCCTCGGCCATCACCTCGAGCAGCGCCGACTGCACCTTGGCGGGGGCGCGGTTGATCTCGTCGGCCAGCACGAAGTTGGCGAACACCGGACCGAGGCGCGTGGTGAACTCGCCCTCGCGGTCGAGCACCTGCCCGCCCACGACGTCGCTCGGCACCAGGTCCGGCGTGAACTGGATGCGGCTGAACTTCCCGCCCGACACCTTCGCGGTGGTCTCGAGCGTGAGGGTCTTGGCAAGCCCCGGCACGCCCTCCAGCAGCACGTGACCGCGCGCCAGCAAGGCCACGAGGATGCGGTCGAGCAGCTCGTCCTGCCCCACCACCACGCGGCGGAGCTCGTACAGCACGGCCTCCAGCCGGTCGCGCGGCGTGGCCGCGGGCGACGGCACGGCGAACGCGCCCTCCGCGGTGCCCCCTGCAGCGCCCTCGCCGGGCTGCGGGAACCCAATGGGCTCGGTCATGCCTGCTCCTTCGTCGCTCACTTGACGTTCTCCAGTTCGATTCGCACCTGGTTCGCGGGCACCGCGAATCCGATGCCGACGTTGCCCGGCACGGGCGAGTTGATGGACGTGGGCACCCCCACGAGGCGGCCGCGAAGGTCGAACAGGCCGCCGCCGGAGTTGCCGGGATTGATGGGGGCGTCGGTCTGGATCATCCGCATGCCCGAGTCGCCGGCACGGTTGACGGCGCTCACGACCCCCACGGTGACCGTGCCCTGCAGGCCGAACGGACTGCCGATGGCGAACACCTGGTCACCCGAGCGCAGCGCGCCATCGGGCTCGGATGCGAGGTCGACGCCCTCCCCCACCGATCCCTTGGGCTTGAGCACCGCGAGGTCCCTCGACGGGTTCTTCGCCGCGATGGTGGCGGGCACCCGGCGCTTGTCGGCGGTGATCACCAGCACCTCATCGCCCGACGCGCCCTCGATCACGTGGTTGTTGGTGATGATGAGCCCGCGGGGCTTGATGACCACCCCGCTGCCCAGGCCACCCGGCGTCTGCACCTGCACCACGGCGCTGTCGACCGCCGCGATGGCGTCCTGCAGCGGAAGGCGCGACTGCGATTCCGCGGACGCGGACCCGGTGGTCGGCTCGGATCCCGTGCCCGATGATGGGTCGTCGAGCAGGTAGGTCGTGGCCCCGCCGGCGACAGCGCCGGCGATGAGCGCCGCGGCCACCAGCGCGGCCATGCCGGATCGGCGCCGCCCGGTGCCATCGCCCGCCCTGCGTTCGGGCTTCGGCTCGCGCGCGGCGCGCCCGATGGCACGAGTGCCCGTGGGCGGCACGGGCGGCGGCGGGGATGCCGCGCCGGCGTTGACGTGGGGCGCCTCGCCAGCCGGGTCAACCGGGCCGAGCGGCGGCAGGGCGCCCTGCGACGGCGCGCGGCGCGGCGCCAGGGGTGGAAGGCCCTCGGCCTGCCCCGGACGGGGATCCAGCGGAGGAAGCGGCTCGTTCATGCCCTCATCTTGCACGGGCGGCACCCTATGCGGCGCATGTGAAGGGCGGGGTAACGCAGGTTAGGAGGAGATGAAGAACGCCGGATCAGGTTCCGGCAGCACCCCCGCGATGATCACGCGTGCGCTCCACCTCGTCAATGCGATCGGCGAGCTCGTCGGCCAGCATGGCCCGGGTGCTGGCGCGCTCGGCGAGTATGCGCAGCCGGGCAAGCTCAATGCGACCGTCGGCGTCGAGGCCATCCGCTCGGTCCAGCGCCTCGAGGCGAGCGATGTCGACGGCGATCTCCCGCACGCGATCCCAGCGGCGATCGGCCACCGTGCCCGCGCCGTCGGGATCATCCGCGCTCATTCCGCGGCGGGCGCTGCCGCGTCGGACGAGCTGCCGTTCCCGCCAGATGACGCCCCTGCGCCCGCCGGCTTGCGGCGGCGCCTGCGGCGGCGCCTCCGGAGCTGGGCGCGATCGGCGGGCGGGTCGCCGCCGTTGGCATCGCCTGCGGCAGGCGCAGCAGCCGCGGGGGTAGTCGAGGATGCGGATCCGGCACCATCGTCGCCGGTGCCCTCGCCCGATGCGGCGCTGGGTGCGGCCCCGGCGACCTCCGACGTGGACATCTTCCGACGGCGCCTGCGGCGCCTGCGCGTTGTGCCGCCGTCGTCCGACCCCTGCACGCCGATGCCCACCTCGACGGCTTCAGGCAGGCGCGGGGCCTTGGGGCGCAGCTGGTTCCACACCCGTGCGCTGTGCAGGGCACGCGAGTTGCGGCTACCCACGGCGGCGCGAAGCGCGCGCCGGGCCTCCGGCTCGGTCCAGTCGATGGAATCCAGCGCGCCACGAAGCGCGGCCCAGCCGCCGCAGGTGCCGGCCGCGCGGCTGGCCACGCGGATGTCCTCGCTGCGAAACGGCACGTCGCCGGGCCCGAGGGCCAGCACCACGCGGCCCGCCTGGCCGACCTTCAGGGGCGAGCCCTCGGCCGGGGGCGCCACCGGAACGGGCGCGGGCGCGCCGACGGCGCGCAGCCAGAGGCCGATGAGGCCGATCTCGCCGCCGTTCTCGATGAGGTGCTGCGACTCCCACTTGGCGATGCGGTGGATCTCCTGGTTGCGGCCGGGGCGGCTGGCGTCGCCCAGGCCACGCGACACCTCCCACGCCCAGGCGGGGGCCCACGACGACGCCGAGTCAAGCGCCGACCAGCGGCGGCGGCGCTCGGCCGACCGCCCCTGCTGCTCGAGCGAGGCGACGTTCTCCCACTTGCCCGCCTGGTCGGCGTGAAACCAAAGTGCACGGATGCGCTCGCGGGCGGTCATGCGCAGGCGGTCGAGCACCGCGCGCGGGGCGTCGGCGGGCAGCGCCTGGCGGAGGTCCGGCTGCACCAGCAGCGCAAGGGCCCACGCGCGCCACAGAGCCTGCTCATCGCCGTTCTCGGCCTGGCGTGCAATCACGCCCGACAGCGCCCACCATGCGTGGGCGCCCAGCGGGTCGATGCCCGCGGCGAGCTTCTCGGCGACCTCCTGCCAGTTGGTGTCGCGGGCGGCGGCCTGCACCCATTCCTCCATGACCCCGACCGGGATCTGCGCGGGGTCGGCCTCGCGCCAGCCGCCATCCTGAAAGCCGGCCACGAGGGTGGAGGGCGAGGCGCCGGGGTTCACCAGGCTCGCGCGGCCGCCGTCCTGCTCGGCCAGCAACTCGGCCGCGCGGGCGAGCTTGCCGCGCTCGCCGCCCTCGGGTGGACCTGCCACGCGGCCAAGCGGCTTGTACCAGCCCATGCCGAAGAGGTCGTGGCTGGTCTGCACGCCCATGGGGTCTCCGGTCGGCAGGAACTCCACCGACACGGCCTCCTTGCCCTCGGCCGGACGCATCACGCGCCCCAGGCGCTGCACGAACACGCGCTCGCTCGTGGTGGGGGCCAGGTGCATCACCACCGACGCGCGGGTCTCGTCCCAACCCTCGGTGAGCAGGTCGGCGTTGCAGAGCACGTCGATCTTCCCGGCGCCGAAGTCCTTGAGCACCCGCTGCAGCTCGCGCGCCTGGGTCTGGCCCGATACCGCCGCGGCCTTCGCGCCGCGCTCGGTCATCTCGTCGGCCAGCGCGTGCGCCTGGGCGACGGTGGCCGTGTAGGCCACGCCCGCGAGGCCCAGCGGCATGAAGTGCTCGGCCCACACATCGGCGCAGGCGCGATGCCACAGCGCGCGGTCGAGGGCACGGCCCAGGCTCGCCTGGTCGAAGTCGCCGCGCACGCGGGTGACATCCGAGAGGTCCACCGCGCGCTCCACGCGCAGCGACCTGAGGGGACAGAGGATGCCGCGGTCGATCGCCGACTGGCGATCGAGCGTGGCGGCGACGGGGCCGAACACCTGCTCCACGTGACCGGTGGTGGTGGCGGGCGTGGCGGTGAAGCCCACGATCACGGCGTTCCTGGCGCGATCGACCATGCGACGGGTCTGCGCGCCGAGGGTGGTGTGGGCCTCATCGCATATCACGAGCGTGACAGCGTCCCAGTCGGCATCGTCCTGGTTCCTCAGGCCCGCCTGGTAGGTGCAGATGGCTACGCCGGGACGGCCGATCGATCGCACGCCGTCGATGGTGAAGGGCACGTCGGGGAAGAAGGTGGCGAGCGCCTGGGCGGTCTGCTCGGCCAGGTTCCGGCGGGGCACGAACACCACGGCCGATCCGTCGAGTGCGGCGGCCAGGGCGCAGAAGGTGATGGTCTTGCCGGATCCGGTGGGGGCGTCCACCCATGTGCGGCTGGCGCCGGCGCGCAGGCGCACTCCGAGCTCGTCGAGTGCCTCGATCTGGTGTTCGCGGAGCACCACGCCGGACCACCACGTGGCCGGATCGGACAGCGCGGCCTCGAGTCGCTCCGCGGGGGATAGCGCCTCGGTGGGCTCTAGGGATGTGCTCATGCCATCTGGCACCTCTCGGCGCATGACCTGTGGCCATGCGCGGCGGGCCCCCGGGCGGGGCCGATGCGGGCTGAAGGACCCGTCACGCGGTCGGCGTGGCGCTCAGCAGAGGCACCGGACGGCCTGCGGGTCGGCCCTGACAATAGCAGCAGCATGCGCCGCCGGCTATTCCGCAAGGGCCCGTGCAGCACGCCGCCGAGGCGGGGCGCTAGAGTGGCCGCGCTATGGGTAGTCAATCCTCGGGGGGCGGCGGCATAAACCAATGGGCACGGCCAGTGCTCCTGGCAGTCGCCTGCATCGTCATCGGCTTCGTCGTCGGATGGTTTGCCCGCGGCGACGGCGGAGGGGTCGTGCTCCCCACCGTCGCGGACGCCGTGCAGACCATGGCCACGGTGCCGACCACCGACACCACCGCCACGGTCTCCACCACCGGCACCACGGGCACCACCGGAACCACGGGCACCACCGGCACCACGGGCACCACCGGAACCACGGGGACCACCGGCGCCACCGGCGCCACTGTTGCCGGCGCCCCGGCGCGTGACCAGATCAATCTGGTCATCCTCAACGGCACCGAGACGAGTGGCCTCGCCGCCAAGACCCAGGCGCAGGCGGAATCCATCGGCTACTCCAACGTCGGCATCGGCGACGCCCCGGCGACGCAGGCCAACACCGTCGCCTACTACCGCACGGGCGAAAACGCCGCGGCCCAGCAGGTGGCCGCCGATCTCGGCGCGCAGACCGAGGAAGCCCTCACGGCCGGCAGCGGCGTGGAGTCGGCAGCCGTCACGGTGCAGCCTGACGTCGACGTGGTGCTCGTCCTCGGGGGATGACCCCGGCCGACGGGCCCGGCCTCAGGGTCGGGGTCCGGCTCCCGCAGTACGCATCGAGTTGGCCCGACCTTCGTGATGCCGCCATCCGTGCGGAGTCGCTGGGCTTCGCATCGGCCTGGCTGAACGACCACCTCTGGACCCCAGGGCGACTGCATGCCGACGACGCCTTCGACGTGTTCACCGGCCTTGCCGCCGTAGCGGCGGTCACCAACCGCATGTCGCTGGGCACGGCGGTGATGTCGGCGTCGTACCGGCCCGCGCAGCTGGCGGCCAAGATGGCCTCGGTCATCGACGTCATCTCGGGCGGCCGCCTGCTTCTGGGCATCGGCACGGGTTCCGACGAGGGCGAGCACCGGGCCTACGGCTACCCCTTCCCCGAGCCGCGCGAGCGCACCGCCGGCCTGCTGCGCGCGCTCGAGGTGATCGAGGCCATGTGGGCATCGCCGGATGGCGCCACGCTCGATGGCGCGCTCGAGGATGCCCCCTGCAACCCGCCCGTCATCTCGCGGCCGCGGCCGCCGATCCTCATCGCGGCCCACAAGAAGCGCCTGCTGCAGGTGGCGGGCACCCGTGGCGACGGCATCTTCGCGGCGTTCCTCGAGCCCGACGACCTGCGGTCCCGCGTGGCCATCGCCCAGGCGGCGCGTGAGGCCGCGGGCATCGAGGGCCCCCTGCGTGTGGCGGTGTACATCTACGCCCTGCCGGTGCGAAGCCACGACGAGGCCCTCGAGTGGATCGCCCCCGAGGCCGAGGCACTGGGCAACGCGCCCCGCTCCTACCTGAAGTGGCTGCCCTCGCGCGGCCTTGCGGCCCCGCCCGAGCAGATCGCGGCAGAGCTGGCCAGGTTCGCCGCGGCCGGCGCCACCGACGCCGTGCTGGTGCTGCCCAACCGCGTGCCCCCCGAGGCACTCGACGCCCTGGCCGAGGTGATGTCGGCTCCCGCCACGGTGACTGCCGCCACGGTGACAGTCACCACCCCCGAGGGGGGACAGTCACCGGTCCCGGCAGAACCACACGGCGAAGGGCGATCCGCGGGGGTCTCCGCCGGAGGGGTGACAGTCACCGCCAATCTCGTTGACCTGCTCGTGGAGCGGCATCGTCGCGATGGCCGGGGGGGCCACCCCGCGGTGAGCGACGAGGACGGCACCTGGACCTTCGACGACCTGTCGCTGGCCATGCGCCGGGCGGTGGGGGCACTGCGGGCAGCCGGGCTTGTGCGGGGGCAGCACGTGGCCGTGGTGAACCGCGACGGCAGGCACTGGGTGCAGGCGGTGCTCGGCATCGCGGCGGCCGGCGGCGTGGCGATCCCGCTCGACCCGGCCATGCACCCTGACCTGCTGCAGTCGGTGCTGGACGACGCCGCGGTGACCATGGTGATCGCCGACGACCCGGTGCCGGGCGGGCCCTGGCGGGTGCTGCACCCCGAGGCGCTCGACGCCGCGCGGCCCGCGGCGATCGCCCCGGTGCACCCCGACGACCCGGCCTACATCGTGTACTCGTCGGGCTCCACGGGAAAGCCCAAGGGCGCCATGCACGCCCATCGCGACATGCGGGCGTCGGTGGAGGGCTACTCGGCCGACGTGCTGGGGCTGGGCCCGGGCGACACCTGCCACGCGGTATCGCGCGGCTACACGTCGCTGGGGTTCGGCAACGGGTTCTTCCGCCCGCTTGGCCGCGGCGCCCATCTGGTGCATACCCGCACCAAGCCCAACGTGCGCACGGTCATCCATGCCTGCGAGGCCCACGGGGTCACGGTGCTCTCGGGCGTGCCCACCTTCTGGGCGCAGCTCACGGAGTTCCTCGCCCGCCACCCCGACCTTCGCGACTCCATCCGCACCGTGCGCCTGGGGGTGTCATCGGGCGACTCCCTGCCCGGCCCGGTGCTCACCCGCCTGCGCGAGGTGATCCCCGGGCTCGACGTGCTCGAGGGCTTCGGCTGCTCCGAGGCGTCGAACATCGTGCTCTCCACGCGGCCGGGCGACGACCTGCCGGGCCGTCTCGGCCGGCCCGTCCCCGGCGCCGAGGTGTCGCTGCGCGACGAGCAGGGCGCGCCGGTGCAGCCCGGCACCCCCGGCCAGCTGTGGATCAGGTCGGAGAGCAACACCTCCGGCTACTGGCGCCGCGCCGACCTCACGCGCGACCTGTTGCACGGCGAGTGGGTGCGGATGAGCGACATGCTCGTGGAGGAGGACGGCGTGTTCCGCCACGTGGGCCGCGCAGACGACCTGTTCAAGGTGGACGCCAAGTTCGTGAGCCCTGTGCAGGTGGAGGCGGTGATCCACGACCACCCGGCCGTGGCCGAGGTGGCCGTGGTGGGACGCGCCGACGACGCCGGCCTGATGCGCGTGGTGGCGGTGGTGGTGCCCCGCGAGGGCGCCGACACCGGCGCGGCCGAGCACGAGATCCGCCAGGCCGTGGCCCACGGCCTGGGCGCCTACTCGGCCCCCTCGGTGATCGAGTGGCGCGACGAGCTTCCGCGCCTGGCATCGGGCAAGGTGGCCCGGCGCGTGCTGCGCGAGGGCGCCTAGCCACCGCTCGCGCTGCCGGCCCGGGCGCCGGTGATACCTTCGGCCGCGATGTCCGCAACGCTCGTGGCCTTCCTCATCACGCTGCTCGCAGGGCTGGCAACCGTGATCGGCGGGCTCATCGCGGTGTCGGCCCGGCGAGGCAACCGCGCGTTCCTGGCGGTGGCCCTCGCCTTCAGCGCCGGCGCGATGCTCTACGTGTCGTTTGTCGAGATCATGCCCAAGGCCGTCGACTCACTGGGCCAGTCGGACTCCCGCGGCAACGCGCTACTTTGGGCCACGCTGGCTTTCTTCGGCGGCATCGCCCTGGTGGCCCTGCTCGACCACGGGCTGTCGCGCCTGCAGCGGCGCGGGCGGGCGCGGGTGGATCACTCGGGCGGCTCCTCGCACGACCGGCTGCGGCGCATGGGCCTGCTCATCGCGCTGGTGGTGGCCCTCCACAACTTCCCCGAGGGGCTCGCCACGTTCCTGGTGCTGCTGGAGGAGCCCGCGGTGGGCCTGGCCATTGCCGTGGCCATCGCCATCCACAACATCCCCGAGGGCATCGCCATCGCCGCGCCCATCCACGGGGGCACGGGCAGCAAGCGACGCGCCGTGGCCATGTCGATGGCGGCAGGCCTCGCCGAGCCCGCCGGCGCCATACTGGGCTACGCCATCCTGGCGCCGTTCATCACCGATGCGGTGTTCGGCGTGGTGTTCGCCGCCGTGGCCGGGGTGATGGTGTTCATCTCGCTGCACGAGCTGATCCCCGCCGCCCGTGAGCACGGTCGCCCGTTGCTGGCCACCAACGGGGCGATCGCGGGGATGATCGTGATGGCGGCGTCGCTCATCCTGCTGCAGTCCTAGCCGCCGAGCAGTGCCCCGAGGTCGTCCGCCACCGCCACCGGCGTGGCGCCCTTCCAGCCCTGGGCCTCCTCCCGCGAGGTGACCCCCGTGAGCACCAGCGCGGCGTCCAGCCCCGCGGCCACCGCGCCGCCCACGTCGGAGTCGAGCCGGTCACCCACGGCCAGCACCGGGCCGCTCACCCCCAGCCGCTCGCGCGCGATGCGCCAGGCGTCGGGCCCCGGCTTGCCCACCGCCACCGCCTGCACCCCGGCGGCATACTCCACGTAGGCCACCACCGCTCCCGTGCCGGGGCGCACGCCGTTCTCTCCCGGCACCAGGCGGTCGCGCCCGGTGGCGATGACCGGCGCACCGCCAACCGCCGCGCGCACCGCCCAGGTGAGCTCGCGGTAGGAGAGGTCGGCGTGCCCCGCCAGCACCACCACGTCGGCACCGGGCACGTGCGACTCGCGCGACACCACCTTGAGCCCCGCGGCCTGCACGTGGCGCACCATCGCGGGGCTCCCCACCACCACGGCCACCCCACCGCGGAAGCGATCAGCCAGGTACTGCTGCATCACCACGCCCGACGTGACGATCTCGTGCGCCGACCCGCGCACCCCGTGGCTCCACAGGCGCTGCACCACGTCCTCGGGCGCCGACGCCGGGTCGTTGGTGAGGAACACCACGGCCCGGCCAGCCGCCCGCCAGCGATCCACCGCCTCGGGCGCGCCCGGCACGGCGGCAGCGCCCACCCACAGGCAGCCGTCGAGGTCGAGGATGAGCCCGTCGTACCTCTCGGCGATTGCGTGGACATCGGGCATGGCGCGATGCTACCGCCGTCCGTACGATGCCCCCATGGATGCCTACGCCCACGTGGCGGTCGCGGTGGAGGACAGCCCGGGATCGCACAAGGCGCTCGAGGAGGCGGCCCGCATGGCGTCGCTCATCGGGGCGCGCCTGTCGGTGCTGCACGTGACCAGCATCCCCATGCCACCGCCCTACATGGGCGAGGGCGGGGTGTTCCTGCCCGATCCCGAGGTGATGCAGGCCGCCGCGCTCACGTGGCTGAAGGAGATGGTGGAGCACGTTCCGGGCGCCCAGCCGCAGGTGCTGGAGGGCCACCCGCCCGAGGCCGTGTGCCAGTGGGCCGCCGACAACGGCGTGGACCTGCTGGTGGCCGGTGCCGAGCGCGGACGCGTGGAGCGCCTGCTGCTGGGCAGCTTCGCGCTGCACCTGGCGCGCCACGCGCCCTGCGACATCTTGCTCGCGCGCCCCGACAGGGGCTGACCCTTGCCGAATCCTTGACGTAGGGCGGGCAAATGCTGGCCGCGCGGCGTCGCGACGGCCCCGTGACCGCCGCTAGGGTGCCCGCCCGTGACCTGGTACGAGGCAATCGTCTACGGGATCGCCCAGGGACTCACCGAGTTCCTGCCCATCTCGAGCTCCGGCCACCTGCTGCTCGTCCCCGCCTTCTTCGGCTGGGAGGATCCGGGTGCGCTGTTCACGGCGGTGATCCAGCTCGGCACCATGCTGGCGGTGGTCATCTACTTCTGGCGCGACCTGCTGAACGTGGCCACCACGTGGGTGCGGTCGTTCTGGACCCCCTCGCTCAGGGCGGACCTCAACGCGCGCATGGGCTGGTACCTGGTGATCGGCACCATCCCCATCGTCATCTTCGGGTTCATCTTCAAGGACCAGATCGAGACGGCCGCGCGCAGCCTGTACATCGTGGGCACCACGCTCATCGTGTTCGGCCTGATCCTCGGCGCCATCGATTGGGCCAGCCGCAAGGCGCGCCCCGCAGACTCCGTGAAGCGCAATGACGCCATCGCCGTGGGCCTGGCCCAGGCCCTGGCGCTCATCCCGGGCGTGTCCCGATCGGGCGCCACCATCAGCGCGGGGCTGCTGATGGGCCTCACCCGCGAGGCCGCGGCACGGTTCTCGTTCCTGCTGTCGGTCCCGGCCATCGTGCTGTCGGGCGTCTACGGCCTGTACGGCGAGATGGGATCGTCATCGGGCGGCGTGGGGCTCGGGCCGCTGATCATCGCCACCGTGGTGTCGTTCATCGTGGGCTACGCCGCCATCGCCTTCCTGCTGCGCTGGCTCGCGCGCCACTCGCTCTACATCTTCGTGGTGTACCGGGTGATCCTGGGGGTCCTCGTCCTCGCCCTTGCCGCGGGAGGCGTGATCTCCTGAGCAGAGACGGCAGGTGGCGCTATCCTGCCTAGTCGTGTTCGGAGCGCACCACGACAGCACCCTCGCCAGGGCCAAGCGCAAGGCCGCGGCCGAGGCCAAAGAGAAGGAACAGCGGCGCCACGAGATGATCGAGGCGCTGCGCCGGGCCAAGGAGTCGGCGGCGGATCCCGCCGAGCAGGCACGCCGCGAGCGGGCGAAGCGCCACAGCGAGGTGCTGGATCGCTGGCCGGCCAATTGGTAGGACGCCCATAAGCGCAGCCGTCCGCGGGCGCGGTACCATGTAGGCGCAGAGCACGCCGAATCCGGATCCCGCCGGGGACCGGCCGGGGCGCCCGGACGTGGCGCCCGCCGCCCGGCAGCGCGATCAGATGGCACGAGGAGAATGAATGTTCGAGGTTGGGGACAAGGTCGTCTACCCGCACCATGGCGCGGGTACCGTGCTTGCCAAGGAGTTCCACGAGATCCGCGGCGAGCGCCGTGAGTATCTGACGATCGAGATCCTGCAGCCGCAGATGACGGTAATGGTCCCGTGCGAGAACGCCGAGACCGCCGGCCTCAGGCCGGTCATCAACGAGCGCGCCGTCAACGAGGTGCTGGCCGTGCTGGCCGCCGATGGCACCGAGATGCCCGCCCAGTGGAACCAACGCTTCAAGCGCAATCAGGAGAAGCTGCGCAGTGGTGACATCCTCGAACTCGCCGAGGTGGTGCGTAACCTCGAGCGCCGGGCGCAGGACGCCCGCCTCTCGCCCGGTGAGATGCAAATGCTCGAGCGTGCCCGCCGCGTGCTGGTGAGCGAGCTCATGTACGCCCGCAACGTCGATGAGGACACCGCCAACAAGCTCATCGACGACGTCCTCACCGGCGAGCAGATCGTGAAGCACAAGCCCACGGGCAAGCGCATCGCGCCCAAGCCGCCGCCCAAGGCCGACCCCAAGGCCGCCGCCGCCGCGCGGGCCGCCGCGGCCCAGCAGTCGCGATCGTCGATGCGCGCCACCGTGCGCCCGCCGCTGTCGTCCACGCCCCCGTCGGTGCAGGCCATGGCACGGGCAGCCATGGAGAAGGCTGCCGAGGCCAAGGCGCCCGCGAAGAAGGCCGCTGCCGCGAAGCCAGCCGCCAAGCCTGCTGCCGGGAAGGCGACTCCGGCCAAGACGGCTGCGAAGCCCGCGGCCAAGCCTGCTGCGAAGGCGACGGCGAAGCCCGCGGCCAGGGAGGCGGCCGCCAAGCCGGCTGCCAAGGCACCTGCGAAGAGGGCCGCGCCCGCGAAGCCCGCGGGCAAGCCGGCGGCCGCCAAGCCTGCTGCCAAGGTACCTGCCAAGAGGGCCGCGCCCGCGAAGCCCGCGGGCAAGCCGGCGGCCAAGGCACCCGCGAAGGCCGCGGTGAAGCCTGCGCGCAAGAAGTAGCCGGTCGCCCCTGCGTCAGGTCATGCGCGCCAGGTCATGCGCGCCTGAGGAAGGTGACCTGGCTGATGCCGCCGCGCTCGACCAAGAGCAGCGGCACGGTGGCCCACTCGACCGGGGGTCCGTCCCCGCCTGGTGCCGTGCCCTCGGATGGGGGGAGCAGCACGGGGTTGGCAGGCGTGGGCGCGGCAACCTAGGCGCTCATCACGAGCGCCACGACGTTCACCACCAGCGCCACCGCGAACAGCGCGGCCACCCACCCCCACCGCGACCACGTGGGGTTGGACGCCCTGCGTAACACCACCGCGCGGCCCGCGTAGATCACCGTGGCCACGGCGAGGAACGCCGTGAGGAACGATTGGATCCAGGTCACTCCCCCAACGGTAGGGGTTCGGAAACTGTGAGAAAACGGTGAAGCGTCCCCGGCACCTGTCCGGATCGGGGGTTCGAGGGCGTAGGTTTCCCCTCATGAACCGCCCGCGCCCCGCCGTCCGTGGCATCACCACCGCCCTCGCAGGGGGGGCCATGCTGGCCGGGGGGCTGGTGCTCGCCGCATCCGCCTCGGCCGCCACCGAGACGCCGCAGATCGTCATGGTGGAGCCCGACGTCAACCTGTCCGCCATGGTGCGGTCGGAGGAGCGTCGCGGCAATGATGTGGACCAGGTCATCAGGACCATCGGCAAGGGCTTCGTCGCCGACCTCGACCGCGCCGACATCGCGCGCCTGAAGAGCAACCCCGACGTCATCCTCGTGGAGCCCGACCGCCCCGTGCAGATCATCGGGGGCGTCACAGCCGCGCAGGCCGGCACGCAGGACGACGGCACGCCGCCCCCGTGGAAGACGCAGGCAGCCACCAACGACCCGTTCGCGGGCGCGCAGGGCATCTCCGGCACCAGCGGCACCGTGGCCGGCACGACCGTCGGCGCATCGCGCGAGACCGGCGAGCCGACGCACGGCGGAGCCGGCTCCAGCGCGTCGATCTGGTATCGCTGGACGGCACCGTCGAACGGCACGCTCACCGTCACCACCCAGGGCTCGTCGTTCGACACCCTGCTGGGCGCCTACACCGGCACCGCGGTGTCGGGGCTCACCACACGGGCCACCAACGACGACGCGGGCGGGGGCCTGTGGAGCCGCGTGGAGTTCTCCGTCACCTCGGGCACCACCTACTACCTGGCCGTTGATGGCTACGGCGGGTGGAAGGGCGCGACGGTGCTCAACTGGTCGATGGCCGGCACCGTCCCTGCGCCCACCGTGCCCAACGACCTCTTCGCGGATGCCCAGGAGATCACCGGCGCCAGCGGATCGGTGACGGGATCCACCGTGGGCGCCAAGCGCGAAGCCGGTGAGCCCGACCACGGCGCCACCAGCGGGCGCGCCTCGGCGTGGTACCGCTGGACCGCCACTTCCACCGGCACCCTTCGCCTCTCCACCCAGGGCTCCGCCTTCGACACCCTGCTCGGCGCCTACACCGGCACCAGCGTCACCGCGCTCACCCAGCTCGGCGCCAACGACGACGCCCCCGGCGGCCTGTGGAGCGAGTTGGCCATTCCCGTCACCCAGGGCACCACCTACCGCATCGCCGTGGATGGCTGGGGTGGCAACAGCGGCGCCACCACACTGGCGTGGTCGGTCTCGGCCAGTGCCCCGGCCCCCACGCCGGCGCCCAGCCCCACGCCGGCGCCCGCCCCGAGCCCGGGCGGCACCGACCGCGCAGCGGCCTCGTGGGGCCTTGATCGCATCGACCAGACCGCCCTGCCGCTCAACGGGCGCATCACCACGTCACAGAATGGATCGGGCGTGACCGCCTACATCATCGACACCGGCGTGAGGCCCGACCACCAGGACTTCGGCGGCCGGGTCACGAGCGGTTACTCGTCCATCAGCGACGGCAACGGCAGCAACGACTGCAACGGCCACGGCACGCATGTGGCCGGCACGGTGGCCGGCGGCGCCTACGGGGTTGCGCCCTCCGCCACCATCGTTCCGGTGCGCGTGCTCTCGTGCTCGGGTTCCGGATCGACCTCGGGCGTGATCGCCGGCATCCAGTACGCCGTGCAGCACCACCAGGCCGGTACCCCGGCCGTGGCCAACATGAGCCTCGGCGGCGGCTACTCGGCGGCGCTCAACGCGGCGGTGGCCGCGGGCGTGGCCGACGGCATCACCTTCGCGGTGGCCGCCGGCAACTCGAGCGACAACGCGTGCTCGTACTCGCCGGCGTCCGAGCCCACCGCCATCACGGTGGGATCCACCACGTCGTCCGACAGCCGCTCGTACTTCTCGAACCGGGGCTCGTGCCTGGACATCTTCGCGCCGGGATCGGGCATCACCTCGGCCTGGTACACGTCGCCCACGGCAACCAACACCATCTCGGGCACCTCCATGGCCGCACCGCACGTGGCCGGCGCCGCGGCGCTGCTGCTCTCCGCGCAGCCGTCGGCCACCCCGGCCGCGGTGCGCAACGCCATGGTGCAGGGCGGCACGCAGAACGTGATCAGCGACCCCGCGAGCTCGCCCAACGTGCTGGTGAACGTCTCGTCGGGCGTCACGGCGCCGGCCCCGAGCGCCCCGGCCGAGGACACCACGCCGGGCAACGCGCCGCGCCCGTCCACTGACGGCCCGCGGGGCGGGGCGTCGCCGGCCACCACGCCGCCGGTCCTTCGTCGCACGGCCGCGCCGCCGGTGCCCAAGCTGGTGGCTGCCAAGCGCACCAGCGGTGGCCTGGCCCTGAGCATCAGCGGCACGGGCGTGGGATATGAGGTGCTGGTCAACGGCAAGCGGGTGGCCCGCACCAAATCCACCTCGCCGCTCATCCGCACCAAGCTCGCCCGGCCCGGCGCCAAGGTGCGCGTGCGCGCGTACAACTCGGGTGGCATCTCGGCCCCGTCCAACACGGTGCGCATCTAGCCCAGCAGCCGTGCCCACGCTCCCCCCGCGGGGCGGGCGTGGGCGGTAGATGGCGCAAACCGGTTGACTCCTCCCATGTACGACGCCACATGGGATTCGCTGAGCACCCACCATGTACCCGCCTGGTATGACGACGCCAAGCTGGGCATCTTCCTGCACTGGGGGCTGTACTCGGTTCCCGGCTGGGCGCCCCAGGTGGCGGACATCCAGCAGCTGCTGCACGACATGGGGCCCAGGGAGATGGTGCGCCGGAACCCCTATGCCGAGTGGTACCTCAACACCAGCCGGCTCGAGGGCAGCCCCACCTGGCAGCACCAGCGCGACACCTATGGGCCCGACGCCACGTACGACGACTTCGTCGCGCCGTTCGACGAGGCCACGGCCACGGCCGACCTCGACGCCGTCGCGGGCATCTGCAGCGATGCCGGGGCCCGCTACGTGGTGCTCACCACCAAGCACCACGAGGGCTTCTGCCTGTGGCCCACGGCGCTCGACCATCCGCACAAGGGCCGCTACCAGGCCAAGCGCGACCTGGTGGGCGACATGCGCCAGGCGGTGCTGGGTGCCGGCATGCGCATGGGGCTCTACTACTCGGGCGGGTACGACTGGCCGTACAACGACGCGCTCATCGACAACCCGGCCGACACCTCCTTGGCCGTGCCCTACCAGGACGACTACGTGGGGTACGCCACGGCGCACGTGCAGGAGCTCATCCACCGCTACGAGCCCTCGGTGCTGTGGAACGACGTCTGCTGGCCCTCGGGCGGAGACCTGCCCGCGCTGTTTGCCGAGTACTACAACGCCGTTCCCGACGGGGTGATCAACGACCGCTGGCTGCAGCCCACCGCCCACCGCGGCGCGGTGAGCGACACCGTCGCGCGGCTGGGCGGGCTACTGGTGCAGCACTTCTGGTCGCACATCCCCGACGCCAGCAAGTCGCTCACCTTCCCCGCCACCCACCACTACGACTTCCGCACGCCCGAGTACGCCACGTTCGACGACATCCAGGAGAAGAAGTTCGAGGTCACCCGCGGGGTGGGCCACTCATTCGGAGCCAACCGCAACGAGCGCCCCGAGGACATCATCACCCCCACCGAGCTCGTGCGCATGCTCGTGGACATCGTGTCGAAGAACGGCAACCTGCTGATCGGCATCGGGCCCGACGAGCACGGACGCATCCCCGACTTCCAGCAGACCCCGCTCCGCGGCCTGGGCGACTGGATGCGCGTGAACGGCGAGGCGATCTACGGCACCCGCCCCTGGGACATCGCGCAGGCCACCACCACCGAGGGCGGCGGCGTGCGATTCACGCAGAAGGACGGCCAGGTGTACGCCGCGATCCTCGACGTGCCCGAGCCGGCGTTCGGAATCCGTGGCGTCGACGCCACGGGGGTCACCGAGGTGCGCCTGCTGGGCCTCGACGAGCCGGTGGAGTGGTCGGTGCACGACGGAATGCTGAGGGTGAGGCTTCCCGATCGGGTGCCGGCATCTCCCGCGCACGTGCTGGCGCTGGGCACGGGCGCGCGCCCTGCAGCCCGGGCCCAGGCCCAGCCGACCCCCTGATCAGAGCCCGGTGGATGGCACGCGCGGGCGCCCGGAGTCGCGCCGGCCGCCCTCGGCGCGGATCGCCAGCCGCAGAGCCAGCAGCAGGATGATGTCGATGACCAGTCCGGCGAGGGCCGACGCCGGCTGCCGGTAGAAGGCGAACACCTCGCCGATGAGGATGTCCACCAGCACCGCGCGCTCGAACCACGCATAGGCGGCCACGCGCGAGCGCCGCAGGGCAAGCAGCCCGACGATCACCAGCACCGCCGCGGCCAGGGCCGCCACGGCCTGGATCCAGTCGGGCACGGTGATCTCGCCGGGGTGGGCCACGGCGAAGCCGGCGGCCACCAATGAGGTGATGGCGCTGAGCGCGAAGATCGTGATGAGCGCCGGCGCGAACCAGCGCCTGGCGGCGAGGCGCGCGTACCCGCGGTAGGCGCGAAGACGCGTGCGCTGCCATCGGGTGGGTGGCGCCGTGAGCGTGGCGTCGGCGCGCTGCACCGCCGCCCGCATCACCGGCACGAGCGGGTCGTCCTGGTCGGCGATGCGCAGCAGCGCCAGGCACTCACGCCGGGCATCCGCCGCGGCCGCGTCGGTGACGGCCTGGTCGTACAGCCACATGGCGTTGGCCAGGGCCGTGCGCGGGTCCACCTTGATGCGCCGGCGAACCACCGCCAGCACCAGCGTGATCGCCACGAAGACCACGTAGATCATCGCGATGGCCGGCTCGAAGAAGTAGTTGACGTCCGACGTGACGAACTTGCCGATCTCATCGATGAAGAAGCCGAACCCCACGCCCGCCACGAAGGCACCCAGCCGAAGCGCGGGCCTCCCCAGGCGCAGCAGCATGGTGAAGATGCCCACGAGCATCAGCAGGCCGCCCCACAGCACGTGGGCGATGTGCAGGCCGCTGCCGCCCAGCTGGGGGTATCCGGTGGCCGATAAGTAGGCGCGGATGATGATGACCGTGACCACCGCCGACACCAGGAAGGTCTCGGCGAGGGGCACGCCGTCCACCCGCGACAGCATGAACTGCCGCCGCACCTGCCGGGCGCCCGCCGCGAGGGGCGTAGCGGGGCCGGAGGGCCCAGTGGGCCCGGGCGCAGCGCTGGGGGGTGGATCCGCCATGGGGCCAGCCTACGCACGGTCGAGGAAGCGCCCCGGGCTGCAAGCGCGATGGTTCCGGCCGAACACCGCGTGCTGCCGCGCACCCTGGAGGGTCGGTGCATGACATGGCCTCACACATCCCTCATCGCCGATTCGCATCGTGTGTGACGTGCAAACCACCGAAAGATCGGATCTCCCAATGTCCCCTACCGCTTCCCGCAACCTGCGCCGCCTGGCCATCGGCCTCGCCTGCGCGGGCACGCTCGCCGTGGTGTCCGGCGCCTGCGCCGTCAGCGGACCCCTGCAGACCAATGGATCGCGCATCGTCAACGCCGCCGGCAACGAGGTGGTGCTGCAGGGCGTGAACTGGTTCGGCCTCGAGACGGCCAACCACGCCCCGCACGGCCTGTGGACCCGCGACTACCGCGACATGCTCGCGCAGATCAAGGCGCAGGGCTTCAACGTGATCCGCCTGCCCTTCTCGCTGCAGGCGCTGAAGTCGGCCACCACTTCGGGCATCGACTACTCCGGTGGCCGCAACGCCGCGCTGCAGGGCAAGACGCCGCTGCAGGTGATGGACGAGATCATCGCCGAGGCGGGCAGGCAGGGGCTCGGGATCATCCTCGACAACCACTCGGGCGCCGACGACAGCTTCATGTCGCCGCTCTGGTATGGCACCGGCGAGTTCACCGAGGACGACTGGGTGGCCACCTGGGAGATGCTGGCCGGCCGCTACGCCAGCAACCGTACCGTGCTTGGCGCCGACCTGAAGAACGAGCCCCACGGCGAGGCCACGTGGGGCACCGGCGAGCCCAACGACTGGCGACGCGCCGCCGAGCGGGCCGGCAACGCCGTGCTGGCCAAGGCGCCGTCGTGGCTCATCGTGGTCGAGGGCATCGAGGGCCCGGTGGCCGGCGGGCAGCAGCTCGACCGCCACTGGTGGGGCGGCAACCTGGAGGGCGTGCGAAACAACCCCGTGCGCCTCTCGGTGCCGAACCGCGTGGTGTACTCGCCGCATGAGTACGGCCCGGGCGTGTTCGCGCAGCCGTGGTTCAGCAGCCCCGATATGGCGAACATCCTCGCCGACCGCTGGCAGAAGGGCTTCGGGTACATCCACGAGTCGGGTACGGCGCCGATCCTCGTGGGCGAGTTCGGCGCCAAGAACGTGAGCACCGACACCGTGGAGGGCCGGTGGATCCGCCAGTTCGCCGACTACATGAGCCGCACGGGCATGAGCTGGACCTTCTGGGCATGGAACCCCAACTCGGGCGACACCGGCGGCGTGCTGCAGGACGACTGGCAGACCGTCAACCCGGCCAAGATGGCCCTGCTGACGTCGCTCATCAACCGCGAGGCCATCAACTACGCACCGGGGACGCCGACGGCGAGCCCGACTCCGACCCCAACCCCCGTGCCGGGCACCGTCCCGGTGCCGGGCACGCCCTTTGCGCCCGCTCCCACGCCAACCCCCGTGCCGGGCACCGGACCGGTACCAGGCACGCCGACGGTGCGGGTGGCCGTAGACAGCCGGTGGGCCGGCGGTTGGTGCGGTAAGTTCGTGGTGCCGAACACCGGCAGCACGGTGATCACGCCCACTGCCATCGCCTTCACCCTACCCACCGGGGCATCGGTGACCAGCACCTGGAACGGCACGGTGTCGGGCACCGGGACCAGCCGCTCGATCGCCCTGCCGTCGTGGGCGCGCGTGCCGGCGGGCGGCGGTTACCAGGACACCGGGCTCTGCGTGCAGGGGTCCGGGTCACTCAGCGCCGTGACGGTGAGCATCGCCGGGGCGCCGGCGCCCACTGCGACCCCCGTGCCGGGCACCGGACCGGTGCCAGGCACGCCTTCGACCACGCCAACCCCGGCGCCTGCGCCAGCTCCGGCCCTGACGCCTGCGCCGGTGACCGGGTCGCTTGCGGTGTCGGTGACGCGCGACTCCACGTGGGAGACCGGCCTGTGCCGCAGTTTCACGGTGCGCAACACCGGCACCACGCAGGTGTCGGGGTGGCGGCTGGCCTTCACGCTGCCGTCGGGCACGAGCATCCGTGACTCGTGGAACGGCACGGCCGGCCGGCAGACCGGCGCGGTCACGGTGACGCCGCCCACGTGGGCCGCCAGCATCGCGCCGGGGGCCTCGGTGAACGCGTTCGGCTTCTGCGCCAACGGCACGGGCGAGCCCACTGCGGTGGCCGCCTCACCCGCCGCGTAGCCCAGCGGGACCACCGCTGCCACGCGCCGCGGTGGTCCCTACGCTGCCGATGTCCACGTGGCGGAGGCGCGAAGAGGTGAGCACCAGCAGTGCCGACACCGGCGGAGTGCCGCCGCGCGCAGGCCTGGCCCTCGCCGCGCTCATCCTGGGCGCGCTGGTGTGCAACATCAACCTGGCCGTGGCCAACGTGGCCCTTCCGGACATCGGCCGGGCCCTCGACGCATCGCAGACCGCCCTCACGCTCATCGCCGTGGGGTGCACGCTGGGCCTGGCGATGTCGGTGATCTACTTCGGCGCGCTGGGCGACCGCCACGGCCGCAAGATGATGCTGCTGCTGGGCCTGGGCCTCACCGTCCCCGCCAGCGCGCTCAGCGCCTGGGCTCCCAACGCCGAGGTGCTGGTGGCCGGCCGCATCTTCACGGGCCTGGCCGCGGGCATGGCATTCCCCACCACGCTCGCGCTCATCACCGCCCTGTGGGCCGAGGGGCCCAAGCGCGTGCGCGCCATCGCCCTGTGGTCCGGCGTGAGCGCGGGCGGTGCGGTGCTCGGCCCCGTGCTGGCAGGCCTGCTGCTCGAGAACTTCTGGTGGGGATCGGTGTTCCTCATCGCGGTGCCCATCGCCGTGGTGGCGTTCATCCTGGTGCTCATCGCCGTGCCGGCGCATGTGCACGAGTCGAGCGACCCCGTGGATCACCTGGGCGGATCGATGTCGGTGCTCATGGTGGCGGCGCTGGTGCTGGGCATTGGCATCCTCTCCGCGCCCGGCAAGCTCGAGGCCGCGATCATCCTCATCGCGGTGTCGCTGGTGCTGGTGGTGCTCTTCGCCTGGCGCGAGCTGAGGGCCCGCAACCCGGTGTACGACCTGCACTACGCCAGGCGCAGGCTGTTCTGGGTGCCGGCCATCGCCGGCATGATCATCTTCGGCTCGTTGGTGGGCTCGATGTTCATCGGCCAGCAATTCCTGCAGAACGTGCTGGGCTACTCCACGCTCGACGCCGGCACGGCGATCCTTCCCGCGGCCGTGGGGCTCATCATGGCGGCCCCAATCTCGGCGCGGCTTGTGGTGCGCCTCGGATCGCGCGACACCATGCTCCTGGGGTACGCCTTCATCTTCGCGGCGTTCCTGGTGATGCTCTTCACGTGGGAGCAGGGCACGGGCTATGCGTGGGTGGGGCTGGCCTACCTGCTCATCGGAATCGGCGCGGGGCTTGCCCTTACCCCGGCCGCCCGGTCGCTCACCGGATCGGTGCCGGTCGACCGGGTGGGAATGGCCTCGGGAACATCCGACCTTCAGCGCGACCTGGGCGGGTCGATCATGCAGGCGCTGCTCGGCACCCTGCTCACCCTGGGCTACGCATCGGCGTTCGACGCCGCCATCGACGCCACACCGGCCGCCGGCCAGGTGAGCGAGTCCACGCAGAACGCCCTCACGCAGTCATACTCCAGCGCGGCCACGCTGGCCGAGCGCTACCCCGAGTACCAGGACCAGATCATCGACGCCGCGCAGCAGAGCTTCGTGGACGGCGCCAACTGGGCCTACGCCGCAGGCGCCATCGCCGTGGTGGGGGGAGCGATCCTGGTGGCGCTGGTGTTCCCGGGGCGCACGCGCGAGGCGCAGCGGCTCACCGAGTACCAGCAGCAGGACGCCGCGGTTGACCGAGCCGCGAGCGCGGCCCCGTCAACCGCAGGCACCTGATTCCGCCAGGCCGGCGCTAGCCGTTCCAGCCGTTGCTCACCGATACCCCGCCGGCGTTCCTCACGATCACCCGGGGCGTTCCGCCACCCACGCCGATGGTGCGGATGCTCTGCGGCCCGCCGTCGCTGCCCGTGGAGTAGAGGATGCGCTGGCCATCGGCCGAGAACGCGACCGGGAAGTTCAAGGTGCCCCGGCTGAAGATGCGCACCCCACCGCTCGCCACGTTGATCACGCCCAGGTCGCTCTGGTCCTCCCCACCGACGCCGCCTGCGAGCAGGTCGCCCGCGGGTGCGATGGCCGTGGCGAACGGCCCCGCGGTGAGACCCCTGGCCCGGTAGTTGGTGATGCGCCGCGCGCCGGTGCCGTCGGGCTGCACCACCCACACCTGGCTGTGAATGGTGCGCCCCATCGACCTGCCCATGCGCACGCGCACGTAGGTCTGCTGCGACGCGATGATGCCCAGCGTGCCCCACACGGGGCCGCCCCCGCGGGCCAGCACCCGCACGCGGGCCGCCGCGTTTGACAGCGGGGCCACGTAGAGGCTGGGGAGGCCTCGGGAGGCGTTCGTCTTCCAGGCGTACGCGATGCTCGCGGAGTCGGGCGAGAAGGCCATCGAGTAGTCCACCCCGTTGCCGCGGGGCGCGATGAAGCCGGTGATGGCCAGGCTGGTGACCCCGGCCAGGCTTGTCGGCACGGAGAACAGGCCAAGCCCGTTGCCGGTGACGAACCCCTTCGCGTTGACCGACTGCGTCTGGCAGGCGATCGTCCTCGAGTTGGGCGACCAGACAGGAGTGCTCACGCACGCCGATCCGAGCGACACGGTAGTGCCCGAGGCGAGCTCCACCAGCGAGGCGGCGAAGCTCGTACTCGAGGAGTTGCTGCTGGTCATGTAGGCCACCATGGTGCCATCAGGCGAGATGGCCGCGTCCATGGCCCGCGCGATGGTGCGCGCACCAGTGCCGTCGTCGTTGGCGACCACCAGCTGGCGCGGCGTGTTGATGTTGCGCGGCGTGGTGGTGTAGGCCATCACGGCGCTGGCGGCGGCGGGCACGGCCAGCACGGCCGATCCCGCGGCGAGCGCGACGAGCGTCGTGCGATTCATGGGGTTACCTCCGCTTGCCCTTGGGGTGCGTTCGGAACATACGCTACGACGTCACGCAGGCGTACTCCCTGCTTCCGGGTGAGCGTGAGCGACTTGGCCGCGATGGCGGGGGCTTTCCTCATGATGGGGTCCTCTCTGAGAGATAGATGGCATGCCCCCGGCAAGATTCGAACTTGCGACACCAGGATTAGGAATCCTGTGCTCTATCCCCTGAGCTACGGGGGCGTGGCAGGGAAGATCCCCTGCTTATAACCATTATTGCCTTCGTGCCCTAGTCTTCGCCGCGCCCCCTTCCCGGCCAGTGGGAACGCAGGTGGGAACATCGAGCCGCCCTGCACTCCACGGGAGCCAAGCACAGGCCAGCCCCCGGGGCGCGGTCTTGGGCCGTCTCTATCGTGGAGCAGGCCCTCGGGCGTGATGGAAGATCCAGATGGGAAGCCACCCCCCGGCGGTGCCCACCACGTGCCCACCGGGGGGTGGAGGGGGGTGCGGTCCCGGGCAGGGCGCCGGGGGCCGTGGACTGGGTTCCCTGTGGCCCACAGTGCCCGCCGCTCATCAGCGGCCCGGTGAGCATCAACGTGGTGCCGCCGTGGGATGCGCAGCACGGAGCGTCGGTGGTTGAGCACGAGGACACCCCCGTGCCCCCAGACCCGCAGTCGCTGCCCGAGCCGCC